>USMJ01000106.1 GCA_900555805.1 uncultured Oscillospiraceae bacterium
CCAGAAGCAGATCAAACGTCTTGTTCCTTATAAATAAGAAACGGCGGAAAACCGCATAACGCAGCAATAACAGGATTTAACAAAATATAGATATAACGGAGGAACATTATCATGGCACGTATTAAGGGCGCAATGATGACTCGTAAGAGAAGAAATAAAGTATTAAAGCTTGCTAAGGGCTACTACGGCTCAAAGCACAGCCTCTTTAAGACCGCCAAGCAGGCAGTCATGAAGTCAGGTCAGTATGCTTACATCGGAAGAAAGCAGAAGAAGAGAGACTTCAGACGCATTTGGATCACAAGAATTTCAGCAGGCTGCAAGGCCAACGGTATGAACTATTCAACGTTCATCAACGGCCTCAAGAAGGCGGGCATCAACCTCAACAGAAAGATGCTCTCGGAGATCGCTATTTCGGATCCCGCCGCTTTCACGGCTCTTTGCGAAAAGGCTAAGGCTGCTCTTTAATAAAAAATATACGTCCGAGATGATCTCTCGGGCGTATTTGTCATTTTTTATGAAAGACGAAAACGGGTGAAACAGCCCCGTATTCGACGAAAAAACAAGAATTTTGCCGGAGTTTCAGCTATGATCATCACAATTGAAAGCCGCTCGAACGACAAGATAAAGGCGGCGCAAAAGCTGTCGTCAAGCAGTCGTTTCAGAAGCGAAAGACGGGAATTTTTCCTCGAAGGCTCAAGGCTCTGCTGTGACGCCGCTATAAGCGGAATAAGAATAAAGCAGGTCTTTTTCACCGACGCCTGCATGGAAAAATATCCCGAAAAGCTTGAAAAAATCATCTCTGCTTCCGACGAA
Organism: uncultured Oscillospiraceae bacterium; assembly: GCA_900555805.1. GTDB lineage: Bacteria > Bacillota > Clostridia > Oscillospirales > Acutalibacteraceae > UBA6857. The sequence goes on from USMJ01000106.1 coordinate 814, forward strand.
GTGTATAAAATCAGCCGCGAAGTTGCGTCGAAGCTTGCCGACACACAGTCGTCCCAAGGCGTGTTCGCCGTGTGTGAAATGCCGCGTGAAAACGAAAACGAAATTGATCCTGAAGGGAAATATATCTTTTTAGAGAACATTCAGGACCCTTCAAACCTCGGCGCGACCGTGAGAACGGCGGAGGCTCTCGGGATAGACGGCGCGGCGCTTTGCGGCTGCTGCGACGTTTATAATCCTAAGGCTCAGCGCGCGGCGATGGGCTCGCTGCTGAGACTGCCGCTGATTTTTACCGACGACGCGGTACGCACCCTCAGCGAGTGCGGCGAAAGAGGTATGCTTACGCTTGCCGCGACACCTGATGCGAAAGCGGAGAGGATAACCGATATCAGTTTCGATAAAGGCGTCATAGCCGTCATAGGAAACGAGGGCAACGGCGTAACCGAAGAAACAATGTCCGTCTGCCGAAAGGTCACGATACCGATGAAGGGCAGAGCGGAAAGCCTGAACGCTTCAATGGCGGCGGCGCTTGTCATGTGGGAAATGATGAGATAAACCGATGAGGGGAGGAGCCTTTGTGAACACAGCGCGATACTGGATATGGCTTCAGGGCGTTGTCGGCTACGGAGCTAAGGTCGACGGAATCATAGACGAATTCGGCTCGGCCGAAAGCGTGTATAACGCCGATATCGACAGGATAAAGGAAAGCGGACTTTTCGACAGAAAAAAGACGGAAAAGGCTCTCGACAAAAGCCTTGACGCGGCCGACAAAATTGTGGCCGAATGCGAAAAGCGCGGCTATAAAATAATCACGCCCGACTCGCCGCATTATCCCGAAAAGCTTAGGCTGGTCGGCGATTTTCCGCTGGTTTTATATGTCTGCGGAGACGAGAAAACGCTCGGTTCCGATAAAATTCATGTCGGCGTTATCGGTTCAAGACACCCGTCGCAATACGGACTTGACGTGACCGAAACCATGGCGTCCTCGCTCGCCGAAGGCGACGCTGTCGTCGTCAGCGGCGGCGCACTCGGAATAGATTCATCGGCTCATGTCTCGGCTATGAAATCGGGCGGAAAGACGCTGCTGATACTGGGCTGCGGTCTCGGATATCCGTATCTTGCGGAGAACGAACCCATGCGCCGAAGCGTCAGCGAAAACGGTGCGCTCGTCAGCGAATATCCCCCGGATACGCCCCCGTTCGCCTCAAGTTTCACCAAGAGAAACCGAATAACCGCGGGAATCTGCGACGGCGTTTTGGTCATTGAGGCAGGCAAAAGAAGCGGTTCGCTCAGCACCGCCAATGCCGTTATAAGGTACAACCGGGATCTGTTCGTCGTAACGGGCGACGCGAGAGGCAACAGCTTTCTCGGCGCTAACGAACTCGCCAAAAAAGGGGCGAGGATAGTCTTTTCGGCGGACGACATACTGAGCTTTTACGGCTACGAAATAAGAAACAGGGACTCGTTTAATTTCAGCATGCTGGGGGAGGATATCTTCGACGGTATCGACGTCTTCCCGAACGGCAGGGGTAAAGAGCCGCCCGAAAAAAAGCGCAAACGAAAAACCAAAACGAAAGAAAAAACCGAAACCAAACAGGAAACCGAAGAAAAAAATGAAATTGATGCCGCCGCGTTTTCTCCCGAGGCGCAGCTTGTTTACAGGTCGCTCGGAAGTTCGGGCGTACTTATAGACGATATAGCCCGAAAAACGCAGCTTAAAATCAGAAATGTGCTTATTGCCCTGACGGAACTTGAGATGGCGGACGCCATCGAATGCGGGGCAGGAAATGAATATAGAATAAAGTAACAGGTGATAAAATGTCAAAATTAGTTATAGTCGAGTCGCCGTCAAAGGCTAAGACTCTTAAGAACTACCTTGGAAAGGGGTACGAGGTAACGGCTTCTATGGGCCACGTCCGTGACCTCCCGGCGGCAAGGCTGTGTGTCGACGTCAAGCATGACTTCGCGCCGAAATACGCCGTTGTCAAGGGCAAGGAGAAGCTCGTCAAGGAGCTTAAGGAAAAGGTCAGCGAGAGCGACTATGTTTATCTCGCGACGGACCCTGATAGAGAGGGAGAAGCTATCTCGTGGCACCTCGCCACCATCCTCGGGCTTGACCTGAACGAAGAAAACAGAGTGACCTTCAATGAGATAACCAAAACCGGCGTCAAGAACGGTATGGCCAACCCGAGAAAGGTCAACATGGATATCGTCAACGCTCAGCAGGGCAGACGAATCCTCGACAGACTTGTCGGATATAACCTCAGTCCGTTCGTCTCTCAGAAGATAAGACGCGGACTTTCGGCGGGCAGAGTTCAGTCCGTCGCCGTCAGAATGATAGTCGACAGGGAAAATGAGATAAGGGCGTTTGTACCCGAAGAATACTGGTCGATCGACGCTAAGTTCACCCATTCGGGCAAAACCTTCGACGCCGCCTTTTACGGAGACGAAAATGGAAAGATTGAGCTTAAAAACGAAGAACAGACCAACGCGTACCTCGAAAGAATAAACGGCGCGGATTTCGCGATATCCTCGCTTAAGAAGGGCACGAGAAAGAAGAGCCCGGCTCCGCCGTTTATCACATCAACACTTCAGCAGGAAGCTTCAAAGCGTCTCGGCTTCAGACCCGAAAGAACGATGAAGATTGCCCAGACGCTCTATGAGGGCGTCAACGTCGAGGGCATAGGCTCGATAGGTCTTATAACCTACATGAGAACGGACTCGCTTCGTATCTCGGAAGAAGCGAGACAGGCGACAAGAGAGTTCGTCGAAGAGCATTTCGGCGCAAAATACAACCCCGAAAAGCCGAGATATTTCAAGTCGAGAAGCAACGCTCAGGACGGACACGAGGCTATCAGACCCTCAACGGTTTCGATAACCCCCGAACAGGTCAAGTCAAGTCTCACCGCCGAGCAGTTCAAACTCTATAATCTCATCTGGAAGAGATTTGTCGCTTCGCTCATGGCGGAGTGCATTCAGAACACGGTCAAGATCGAGATAAACGCCGAAAAAGAGGGCGTCGACGGCTTCTGCAAATTCACGGCAAGCGGTTACACCGTAAAATTCGACGGATACACCGCCCTCTATGACGCGAGCGGCGACGCGGACGCAAAAGCCCTGCCGAGCGACATGAAGAACGGCGACAAGGTCAAGGCGAAAAAGATCGAACCTAACCAGCATTTCACTCAGCCGCCTGCGAGATATACAGAGGATACCCTCATCAAAACACTCGAAGAAAACGGCGTCGGAAGACCGAGCACATACGCGACGATAGTTTCGACGATAATCAAGCGCGAATATGTCACGAGACAGAACAAACAGCTTGCGCCGACGGAACTCGGCGAAGCGATTGTCAATCTTCTCAAGGATAAGTTCTCGAAGATAGTCAACGTCAAGTTCACCGCACAGATGGAGTCGAACCTCGACAAGGTCGGCGAGGGCGAGGAGAACTATGTCGATATGCTCCACAGCTTTTATGATGATTTTGAAGTCACGCTCAAAAAGGCGAAAGCCGAGATGGAGGGCGTGAAGATAAAGCTCAAAGAGGATCAGACTGATATCCCCTGCGAAAAATGCGGCAGAATGATGGTCATAAAGACGGGTCGATTCGGCAAGTTCCTTGCCTGCCCGGGATATCCCGAGTGTAAGAACACCAAACCACTTATTCAGGAGACGGGCGCGATCTGCCCCAAATGCGGCTGCAAGGTCATCGCCAAGAAGAGCAAGAAGGGCTACACCTTCTTCGGCTGCGAGAAGTGGCCCGAATGCGATTTCGCCACATGGGATAAGCCGACAGAGGAAAAATGTCCGAAGTGCGGAAAGAGCCTTTTCAAGGGTAAAGGCGGAGTTCTGAGTTGCCTTGACGAAAAGTGCGGCTATCAGACAAAGGCAAAAAGAAAAACCAAAAAGGACGAAGAATAATGCAAAGAACGGTTAAAGTTATCGGCGGCGGTCTGGCAGGCGTTGAAGCGGCTTGGCAACTCGCGAAAAACGGAATACAGGTTGAGCTTTTCGAGATGAAGCCCGTGAAGTTTTCGCCGGCTCACACAAAAGAGGCGCTCGCCGAACTTGTCTGTTCGAATTCGCTCAAAGCGATGCGGCTTGAATCGGCGGCGGGGCTTCTAAAGGAAGAAATGCGCCGCTTCGGTTCGGTCTGTATGCAGGCGGCGGATGTCAGCCGGGTTGACGCGGGCGGAGCGCTCGCCGTCGACCGCGACAAATTTTCGGAAAAGATAACCGAGCTTATCGAAAGCAACGAAAACATAAAGCTCATAAGGCAGGAGGTCACGGAAATCCCCGACGACGTGAAGGAAAAGCTGCTGCGCTTCGGCCGTGCCGCTGTCGCAGTCGCTACCATGCGCGGCAAGAGCTATCTGCAGATCGGCTCCGTCACCATGGGCATCGGCGGCTCCATCATGGATCAGAACTTCATGGAAGAATATCTG
>USMJ01000107.1 GCA_900555805.1 uncultured Oscillospiraceae bacterium
CGGGGAAACCTTTTGCCGCGAACTCCCTGCGTTATATTTTCACTGCCATTATATATTGTATCATAAAAACCCCCATAAGAAAAGACCCCCGTTTTAGAACGGAGGTCTGTTATTCCAGAATATGTTTATCTTATAAGTCCCTCGCCTCCGCCTATCGCCATGAACAGCGGAGCGAAAACGAGTGAAACGACGGTCATGAGTTTGATAAGAATGTTTATCGACGGGCCCGAAGTGTCCTTGAACGGATCGCCGACCGTGTCGCCGACGACAGCCGCCTTGTGAGCCTCGCTGCCCTTGCCGCCGTGAACGCCGCCTTCTATATATTTCTTTGCGTTATCCCAGGCGCCGCCCGAGTTCGACATGAATATAGCCAAGAGTACGCCCGAAACGAGAGCGCCGGCGAGAAGACCGCCGAGAGCTTTAACTCCGAGTACCACACCGACGAGTATCGGGCATACGACGGACATAATTCCCGGAACGAGCATTTCTTTTAAAGCCGCCTTTGTCGATATGGCGACGCAGGATTTATAGTCTGGCCTTTCGGTTCCTTCGAGAATACCTTTTTTCTCTCTGAACTGTCGGCGGACTTCTTCGATCATTTCATACGCCGCCCTGCTGACCGAGCTCATCGTCATGGATGAGAACAGGAACGGCAGCATTCCGCCGAGGAAGAGACCGATAACGACCTGATAGTTCAGCAGGTCTATGCTCTCGAGCTTGACCGACTCGGCGTAGGAGAAGAACAGAGCCAGAGCCGTCAGCGCCGCTGAGCCTATAGCGAAGCCCTTACCCATGGCGGCGGTGGTGTTTCCGACCGAGTCAAGCTTATCCGTGATCTCCCTGACGCTTTCGTCGAGACCCGACATCTCGGCTATTCCGCCGGCGTTGTCCGCTATCGGACCGTAGGCGTCGACCGCGACCGTCATGCCCGTTGTTGAGAGCATTCCGACGGCGGCGAGAGCGATTCCGAATAATCCTCCGAAGCGGTACGCGATGAGTATTCCGACGCAAATAAGTATTATCGGCACCGCCGTTGACTGCATGCCGACGGCTATGCCCGATATTATGTTGGTCGCCGTGCCGGTTTCCGACTGCTCGGCTATCTTTTTGACAAATCTGAAAGAATCCGAAGTGTAAACTTCGGTTATGATACCGATTAAAACGCCGACGGCAAGACCCGAAATTATCGAGAAAGCCGGAGCGTACGAATTAAACATAAGCTTGCTGAAAGCGATCGCCGAAATCAGGACGATCACACTCGAAACATAGGTTCCGTTCTTGAGCGCGCGGTGGGGATCGTTTGTTTTACCGCGCACGAAGAAGGTTCCGATTATCGAGGCTATTATGCCCGCGGCGGAGATTATCAGCGGATAGAGAGCGCCCTTGAAGCCGTCCGAGCTCATAGCCGCGACGCCGAGCGTCATGGCGGAGATGATTGAGCCGACATATGACTCGAAGAGATCGGCGCCCATACCGGCGACATCGCCGACGTTATCGCCGACATTGTCCGCTATAACGGCAGGGTTTCTCGGGTCGTCCTCGGGGATACCTGCTTCGACCTTTCCGACAAGATCGGCGCCGACATCAGCCGCTTTGGTATAGATTCCGCCGCCGACTCTCGCGAACAGAGCGATAGACGACGCGCCCAAACTGAAGCCGAACAGGATATCCGTGCAGACGGCAAGTTCAAGGCCGATAGCCTTATAGCCGACAAGATAGATTCCCGCGACGCCCAAAAGTCCGAGACCGACGACCGAAAGACCCATGACTGCGCCTCCCGAAAAAGCGACGGAGAGAGCCTTATTCATGCCGCCTTTCATGGCTGCGTTGGCTGTTCTGACATTGGCTTTCGTCGCGACCTGCATTCCGAAGTAGCCGGCTATTGTCGAAAAAACAGCGCCGACCAAAAAGCTGACCGCCTTAAGCCAGCCGTTATTCTTGCTCATGCCGAAGCCTATCAGCAGGAACAGAACGGCGACAAATATCACGAGTATTTTGTATTCCGACATCAAAAACGCCGTTGCTCCCTCGTGAATAGAAGCAGAGATTTTCCTCATCCTTTCGTTTCCGGGTTCCTGCTTTGAGACCCTCAAAGCTGTCAGCAGGGCGAAAACGAGTCCGACGACACCGATAACCGGTATCACATAAATTAAGCTTTCCATGTTTGATACTCCTTTTTCGGTTTTTTGCATGGTCACTTAATAGCTTCTCCAAATTCTCTGCTATTAGAGTATCCCTTATTATATACTGCAAAAGGAGCATTGTCAATGAATTAACGATAATATTTAATAAAAATTTCGGCGTTTTGAGTGAAATTCTGTATAAGTTCAATGAAAAGCGATGTGCAGCGGCGGCGAAGCCGCCGAAGGGCGGCCCGAACGCGTACTCCCGAACCGAAGGTGAGCGGAGTGCCGGGCGGGTCGCCGCGGCTGCTCGGAGACGCTTAGGGGCAGTAAAGGTCGGTGAGATTGAGACTTCGATCGGCTTTCCGCCGCTGTCATGTCAGTTCTTTCGCGTGATTCGGCGGACTGCCCTCGGCAGTCCTTGCGGAATAGCCGTAATATCCCAGACCGAACCGATGGCGGAAAGCGCGGCAATGAGAACAGCGGCGCGGCAGCGGCGCGAGTGCCGCGGAAGAAGGGGTACGGTTTGGTTGGCTGGAAGTATTGTACGGACGGCGCGGATCGGGCGTGGATACTCCTGCAAGCTTAAAAGCCCCCGACATTACTGTCGGGGGCTTCTTGCCATATTCGATTATCTCAAATCATGCACTGAACTTATTAGCGAGATCTTTCTTTCCGTAATCAAGATAGATCTTATAAACAAATCCGGCTATTCTTGTGTCGGCGATCGTCAAGAGAGAGTCTATCATCTCACACTGATCAATATAATCGTCGTCACAAAGAGCGTAAAGTCCGAGACCAAAAGCGATCCAGTGATGGTCGTCCTCTTCGTCGAAATAGAACTTCATGTCTTCCCACTCGCCGTAGCCGTTCTTAACATTGACAAGTCCGCCGCCCGTGTAGATCGTTATGGGCGTGAAGCCTGCCGCCGCGCCTGTGAAAGCGAAGTTGACGTTACCAATGATCTCCCAGTCCATAACTACGCCGTAGACGACGAATTTCTCGTTCGGGCCGAGACCCCATTCCTTAGCGATCTCTTCATGAGCCGGGCCTCTCTTGTAGTCCCATACGCCGTGGTCTCTGACTGACTTGTAGAACTCAACCTGACCGAAGCCGGGGTTTGTTCTCCACTTTTTAGCTATCTCAAGGTTCTCGTCGAGCAACTTCTGATACTGCTCGGTGACATCCTTGTAGCCTGTCGGATCTTCGTAGCCTACTCTGGGCACGAATTTCTCTGCGTAATACTTTGTGAGCGTCTCGTAGTCAACTTCGTGGGTTGTCGCCTCTTTGACCATCCATGAAAGGTCGTTTTTGTGTTTGATGGCGTTGACGAAAGTCGGTATCGCCGTTGTCAGCGACATGAGATATGTCAGAAGTGCCATCACGATTGACATTACTTTAGCCATTATGTTCCCTCCGCGTTTTCAGGTACGCCTGTTTTCTGCGTAAGCGCCCCTTATTCAATATTTGTTAGTTTATTGTACATGAAAATTTAAAAAGTGTCAACAACATTTATTAAGTTTCGGAAGATTATATACTTTTTTAATATTTGGGGTACGACTAAGTGAGTGATTCGGTGGGATTTTGTCTCGGGGTTTGGGCGAGCGCGTAGTTATAAGTAATTATATTCCAAATCATGGGGAATGTCAAATGGAAATGGGGGTGGGGGAAAATAGAACAAATTGACTTGACATTATTATCCATATCGGTATAATTTAAATAGCCCGAATTGGTATATTTAGCGATTCGGAGAAAATTTTTGAGGAGTTGTTGTAAAAAATGGTGAAAAATCAAATCAAAAAGAGCTTGGCGGCTATCTTAGCGGTTATAATGCTCTTGTCGGTCTTGCCGATGGAGAATGTGTTTGCGGCAGGCGACTCAATGGCTAACGCGACAAGCATATCAATGGGAAGAACCTATTCGGGAAACATCACAGCAACAAATGCTGTGGATTATTATAAGATCAATATCGGATCTTCGGGAAGAATCACGCTTACGGCTACCGCAGAGATCGCGTGGGTTTACTATCATCTATACGACAGCAACGGAAAAACCTTATGGTCAAACAACATATCTTGGAACAGCACCACAAAAATAAGTAATGTCAGCGAAACCTTTGACTTAACAAAGGGAACATATTACTTTGTAGTAAGCAAAGACGGTTCAAATACCGGCAGTTATTTCTTCAAAACTGATTTTGCAAGCGCCGGTGAAAGTTTTACAGAGGTCGGCAATGGCAGCGATAATGAAATGGCGAGCGCGAATGCAATAACTTTAAACACTAAGTATAACGGACAAATCGCAACCAACGACAGCGTTGATTTCTATAAATTTGTATTACCTTCTTCGGGCAAAATCAATTTAATAGCCAGTGCGGAAATAGCATGGATTACTTACTACATCTACAATGCCAATGGTGAAACAATATGGAGAAACAACATAGGGTGGACTTCCACTACCAAAAGAAGTAGCACTAATCAGACTCTTGACTTAACAAAAGGAACATATTACTTTGTTGTAAGCAAAGACGGTTCAAGTACCGGAAACTATTTCTTCAAGCTCAATTTTGCCAGTGCCGGAGAAAGCTTTACCGAGACCGGTAACGGAAACAATAATGAGCTGACAAGTGCAAATACAATTAGTTTAAACAAGATGTATAATGGACAAATCGCGGCTAATGATGCTATTGATTTCTATAAATTTACATTACCGTCTACCGGGAAAGTGACTTTAATAGCCGGCGCAGAAATCGAATATGTTAATTATTATATCTACAATATAAACGGTGAGGCAGTGTGGTCGAGAACCGTGGGCTGGAATTCCACCACAAAAAGAAGCAGCACTAACGAGGCTTTGGACTTAACAAAGGGAACATATTACTTTGTTGTAGGAAGAAATGGTTCCCGCACGGGCAACTATTCATTCAAGTTATCAACTCACACGCATAAATATGTCAATGTTATCACGAAAGCCACCGTATCAAGCGACGGCGAGATTGTGAACCGCTGTTCCTGCGGCTCGGTCAAATCGAGATCAGTAATCGCAAGAGCGTCTTCGATAAGTCTTTCCAAGACCACTTTCACCTACAACGGCAAAACACAAAAGCCGTCCGTAGTCGTCAA
>USMJ01000108.1 GCA_900555805.1 uncultured Oscillospiraceae bacterium
CGGTTTTCGGGACGAAAACCGTTTTGCCGTCCCGCCTCTTGATGAGAGTCGGGCTTTCTGATCAGACGCGGCGGAACAGAAGCGAGTTCCCTTGGAGCGCATAATTTCCCGTATAATACGTCCCTGCAAAAGCGTTAGCTTTTGCGAAAGGCGAATCAACAAGCAAGATATACATATCACAGGTTTGAATTTTAATCTTAGTCCATGTTTGTCGGCTCTCCGAAGCAAGCTTCGTATCGCCGATTGTACCGCCTGCAAACGCGGCGATAAAGGCAAGCGCGGCGAGGGTGGCAAAAGCTCCGCTCGCGCGGAGCGCCGCAAGCCGCCGCGGGCGGCTTGCGGCGGTTTCCCCGTCGGGGAAACCTTTTGCCGCCGAAGTCTCATCAAACTGCACCTGTTCGGCACCCCATCGCCGTCGCGATGGGGTACGCGAACAGCCGCAGCCGCCGCACAGCGCGCGGCGGCTTTATATTTCATCGCACACTGCCATGTATAACCGAAGAAAGATAATCGCGCAGATCCGTGATATCCTCTCTGTCGAGCGTCAGGATCAGATGATTCTGAGTCAATCCGCGGTGCCAAAATATATTTTCCATTCGGCATATATGTCCTCGATCTCCTGCCCTTTCGGAACATATACACAGCGCGGATCCTCGCGCAGATCTCTTTTGGGATACAGCGAAAACTTGAAGTCGGGCTCTGTTAGCAAAACTTCACTCGGCTGCGTAAAACCGTCCTCAAGAAGCCTCGTCAGGTTCTCCTCCAAATACTCGACCTCAAACGGAAGCAGGCATTCGTCGCTTTCTTGATGATAATTCAGCCAATCCCCCGATCGAAAACAGAAGTCGCATTCGCACCAATTATCATACATATTTGATATGTTCCATTTTCCGTATTTTCTGATTTGAAGCTCTGCGATTATGCCGCAGATATCCTTTCTGAACCACATAATTATCCTCCGTCCGTTATTGTGATTTTCCGACATTTTAATTTTCGGTACTGTCGGTTTCTTCTTTGAGATAATTATACATCGCCCACGGCTAAATGTTAATACACGAATTATTTGCCGTTAGTTTTCGTTCGTCTTTACTTTCCGACAAAAGCATTGACGGCGGTTTGCGTTTCCAATATAATATAAATATATACAAATTATACACAAACCGAAAGGAAGTCCGAGCCATGCCGCTTCAGATCATCAGAAACGATATAACAAAAACTCCGTGCGACGCTATAGTCAATGCGGCGAACCCGACCCTGCTCGGGGGCGGCGGCGTTGACGGCGCGATTCACAAAGCCGCGGGAAAAGGCTTGCTTCGCGAATGTAAAAAGCTCGGCGGATGCCGGGTCGGTCAGGCGAAGATCACGAAGGGATATGACCTTCCCTGCAAATATGTTATCCACACCGTAGGTCCCGTGTGGCACGGCGGGAACTCGGGCGAGAAAGAACTGCTTGAATCCTGCTATCGCGAATCTTTGGAACTCGCCTTGAAATATAACTGCGAATCCGTGGCGTTTCCTTTGATTTCAGCAGGCACTTACTCGTACCCCAAAGCGGAAGCGCTTCAGGTCGCGATAAACGAAATCGGAAAATTCCTGCTCGCCCACGACATGCTTGTTTATATAGTGGTGTTCGACAAGGGCAGCTTTCAGGTCAGCAAAAAGCTGATAAACGACATCACCGAATACATCGACGAATACTACGTCGAAGCAAACTTCTGCGAACGCAGTACGACTCTGTTTTCCATGCCGCTCGGAAAGATCTCGCAAATCTCGGACACGCAGGCATTCAAAACAGCCGCGCCGCAAAGCGTACCGGAAAGCCTGAACGACGCATTGAACAGGCTCGATGAAAGCTTCTCGCAGATGCTCCTGAGAAAAATCGACGAAAAAGGAATGACCGACGCCGAGGTATACAAAAGGGCGAATGTCGACAGGCGGCTGTTCTCGAAGATCAGATCGGACGTCCACTACAAGACGAGCAAGACAACGGCCATCGCTTTCGCGATCGCGCTGGAGCTTGACCTCGACGAAGCAAGGGACTTCCTCATGAAAGCCGGATTCGCCCTGTCGCACAGCAACAAGTTCGATGTCATTATCGAGTACTTCATAAAAAACGGAAATTATAATATCTTTGAGATCAACGAAGCACTGTTCGAGTTCGATCAGGTGCTGCTCGGGTGCTGATGTCGCATAGCAAGCGACCATTTCCCCGAAAATATAACTATAATGTGATTGTAAGGTGAGGCCGAGAAAAGCCGAACCCACAATCACATTATTTTTCGGAGGTAAACAAAATGGGAAAGATCAAAAACAACATCACGGAGCTTGTATTCATATTAGACCGCAGCGGTTCGATGACGGGACTTGAGAGCGACACGATAGGCGGCTTCAACTCTCTTATCAAAAAGCAGAAAAAACAGGACGGCGAATGCTATGTTTCGACGGTTCTGTTCGACAATGTCAGCGAAGTTCTCTATGACAGATTAAAGCTTTCCGAGATCCCGGAAATGACCGAAAATGACTATAACACCCGTGGCAGCACGGCGCTGATCGACGCCATAGGCGGCGCAATTCACCACATCGGGAACGTTCACAAATACGCCCGCCCGGAGGACATCCCCGAACACACAATGTTCGTCATCATCACAGACGGCTGTGAAAACGCAAGCCGTGTCTATGACAGCGACAGCGTCAAAAAGATGATCGAGCGCCAAAAAGAGAAATACGGCTGGGAGTTTCTGTTCATCGGCGCGAACATCGACGCCGTCGAGACCGCGAAACATTTCGGCATCGGGGCAGACAGAGCGGTCGACTACCGCGCCGACGAAAAAGGCACCGAAGTCATTTATGACACCCTGTCCGAGACCGTCTGCAATTTGCGCGAATGTATGCCGCTCGACAGCGGATGGAGCAAGAAAATCAAAAAAGATTACAACAGCAGAAAATAACGAGAAGAACAGAAACAGCGAAAAGCAGGCGGAATGCCTGCTTTCTGCGCATAGTTTGGCTTGATTTAGTTTATAGATCTATATTTTGGGGTACGCTCGGGTCAGTGCTTCGGTAAGGCTTGTGCTCGATGGGAAAGCCCTGTATGTCGGCGAAGTCAAGCTGTATCTACGCCGAACAGACCGCGTATCAGTTTCAGAGTTTCAAAAGAATATGACTTCTTATCGAAGCCACGTTCTTCGTCATCAAAACAGTATTCATCACCGAACTGAGGTTTGTTTGTGTAAACATATTTCTTCAGGCATTTATATAACTCGCCTCTGTCGAAATCGAATAAGTGAACCGATATTTCTTTCAAATGTTCTCACTTTCTTACGTCTTGTATTTGAACAAATTTTTTCAATACTATTATAATATATATTTGGTACGGGTTGGTTGAGTGCTGTGGGGTGGGCTGTGCTATCGCCGGAGAAATTATCCGCTTACGAATGCTAATAAAAAATTAACCCTATGGCTGCCTTTTATCAGAAAGTCCTAAAATATAGTCTGTTGTTGTGTTATAAAGTTTAGCCAATGCAATGAGAATATCCGTGGGTATATCCCTGTAACCGTTTTCATATCGGCAATACTGGGGCTGCTTCATGCCTAAATAATCAGATACATATTTTTGAGTATAATCTGAGTCCTCTCTCAAATCTTTTATTCTGCGATAATATGACAAAAAAATTACTCCTTATAACCGATTAGTTATTGACATGCTATCATTATTGTGTTATTATATTAAAAAATATAACCGTACGGTTATAAAATTAAGGAGCGTATTAAAATGGCAAGATTAGAAAGTAAAAGTCTTTCAGTATCACCGAGCATGGAACATGAGGCAATCGAAACATATCAAAAATTTGGTTGGGAGTTGAAGTCTTCCCAAGAAATATTCAACAAAGACTCTCATCAGGAACAACATGGCGATTCCATATACAGTGTCACAGAAACAACAAACTATGTCAAGCTTGTTTTTCAGCGCGATAAAGATATGCCATACTATAATGAGGTATGCGAGATTGAGGACAAATACTTCAATCTGTTGAATCATAAACCGATTTATTATTTCGGCCATGGGCTTTTGATATTAGGCCTCCTTCTGACAGTAGCCTTCGGATTTTTAAGTATTTTTCTTCTCACCGTAGCTGAAGATATCGAAGGTCTGATATTTGCACCACTTGCAGCATTAGGAATATTCATTATTGTTCGGCGTATAAAAACAAGAAATAAACTGAAAGCAGAATACAGTGAACAAATGAAAACTTGGAACGCTGAGTGCTCAATGCTCATTGCGGAAGTTGAAAACTATGTCTGATGGATCCTCTGAGCATAAGATGTCCAAATTGTGGTGCATCAATCACTGAAATTCCGATATCAGACTTGATTAAGTGCAATTTCTGCGGCACTGTTTTTAGACTTCAAAGCTGTAACACAGACCTTTCTTCGCTAAAAGATTTCGTTATCAAAAGCAATGTTTTGATAACATATAACAGTTCAAACGCTCAAGTAACAATTCCATACGGCGTCGAAAAAATAGCCGATGAAGTTTTTAGAAACTCCGGCATAGAAAGCATATTGTTACCTTCCTCGCTGAAAGAAATCGGCGCATATGCCTTTGCTGATTGCAAAAATCTTTGCAGTATCACTATTCCAAAAAGCGTTCACTATATTGGAAACAGGGCTTTTTGGCGATGCACCTCTTTAGCTCAAATAGAGTTTTTAAACGACGACACACTATTAGGTGATGGAGTAATTTTGGGAACAAAGGCTTATAAAAACTATTTGCAAAGCTATGACATTGAGGTCAAATCTCAACTTGAAGAGGAAACCTTAAAAATGCGAAGGGCATACGGTCTGTGTCCATACTGCGGCGGCAACTATAATATATTCGGAAAATGCAAAAGTTGCGGCAGAAAAAGAAAATAGCTTATGATGTCTGATCGCCACTCCCACTCACTCCGTTCGGGGAGTACACACCCGGCCACCGTTTTCGGCGGCACTCGCTTTGCTACCGCGCCGCCGAATTTCGCCAACCTGCAAACTTTCCCGTACCAAGCTTCTGCTGCGGCACTGAACCGCGCCGCAGCGGTTCGCTGATCCGACTTTGGTCTAATCGTCCTTCGAGTCCTTAAAGTTTGAGCAAAACGAAAAGCACACCATTAGGTGTGCTTTTCTCTGGCGCCCCGGATAGGACTCGATTCGCGCGCCTGCGGGCGCTTGGTCGCTCGCGGTCACAACAGTCCACCGGACTGTT
>USMJ01000109.1 GCA_900555805.1 uncultured Oscillospiraceae bacterium
ACCAAAAAATAACGGCAGATCGTGTCACTGGCGGCGATCCTGAGCTGGCCGCCGTTCAGGGTGTTGGCCTCTAAGAGCTGGGTCTCGCCTTTGAAAAGGCTGTCGAACTCGGTATAGACGGTATCGAGCTTGATGTTCATTTCACAAAGGACAAGGAGCTTGTGATAATCCACGATGAAAAGATAGACAGAACCACCGACGGCACAGGCTATGTCAGAGACTATACCTACGAAGAGCTTTGCAAGTTCAACGCATACGGCAACTTCGAGGGCAAGTATCCGTTCCAGAAGATTCCCACGCTCAGAGAGTATTTCGAGCTTGTCAAGGGCGTCGACGGCTTTATAACCAACATCGAGCTTAAAACGGGCATATTCGAATACCCCGGTATCGAAAAGGCCGTCATAGATATGATTCATGAATTCGGCCTTGAGGACAGAATCATACTTTCCTCATTCAACCACTTCACGATCATGCGCTGCAAGGAGATCGCTCCCGAAATCAAGACGGGCTTCCTCATCGAAAGCTGGATCATCGACATGGGCAAATACACCGCGTCGCACGATGTCGACTGCGTACACCCGATATTCGTCAACCTCACTCCCGAACACTACAAGGAGATGAAGGACGCAGGCAGAGAAGTCAACACCTGGACTGTCAACGAATATGAGGATATCAAGAGACTCGCTTCAATGGGCGTTGACGGACTTATCGGCAACTTCCCCGACAGAATGATAGAAGTTCTCAGATAATTAAAAGAACCGTGTTTTGCTTTGCCGCAAAACACGGTTCTTTTGTCGGGCAGAGAGGGCTTGCGCAAATACGCAAGCCCTCTCTGCCGCGTCATCCGACCTTATTTTCCAAGTCCTCAATACGGTGATTTGCGACCTTGATTTTTTCTTCGAGCTGATAGGTTCTCTCGACTACGCTGTTGTGCTTGTCAACCTTCTTTTCGAGCTGTTCTATGCGGTACGCAGTCAGTTTGTTCGATGTGAGAATACCTATCACGGAGCCGAAAACCGTGCCGACAAGAGAAATTATCGCGACGACAACGGTCTCGCTCATGCGCTCGCCTCCTTGAGATAGCGGTCGGCTATCCAGTAGTGCGCCGAGCCGAGCCTGACCTTGCTCCAGACATAGCCGTCCCTTTTGATCTTGGCGCAGTCGGAGACGTCGATTTTCTCGCCGATTTTGAGAAGCCCGACGACCGTCCCCGACAGCGACGGCTCCTTTCTGATTCTGACCGTCGCGATCGCCATGTTTTCGGTGTATTTGACCCCGAGATAGCGGTAGAAAGTCGCGCCGATCGATGCGACCATGCTCTTTTTCTCGTCGCCGAACCAGTTTTTGCTGCGATAGTTGACGTCGACGTGGGTGCTTGTTTCGCTGCCGCCGGAGCGATAGCCGATGCCCTTGATTCCGATGTCTTCGAGATAGAGCGTGACTTCTCTTGAAGAAATTTTCTTCCCGTCTTTGCCGTACGCGACGAAGTCTGCCGCTTTGCCCTTGACATGATTGCCCGCGCCCCGACCGCCTACCGCCTTGTCATGACTTTCGGTACGGTATCCGGAAACGATATTTATTTTCAAACAGTCAAAGTGACTGAAAACTCTTTCAAGGCATTCGATAAGACCCGATTCGATATAAACCTTGTCCGAGCCGTCCTTGCTTCTGAATTCTCTGACCTGAAAATGAGGCGAGAGAAATTTGCCTCCGTCTTTTTTGAGCGAATATCTTTTAACTGACATAATATCTCCCTTCTTCATATTATATTATCGGAGCTTTCGCTGCCCGTGTTCATCAAAGCGGCAAGTCCTGCCGCCATGGACGAGACAAGAACGGAAAATATAAGCTTTTCGTCAAGTCCGCCCTGCTGAACGAGGAGGATCTGCCCTGCAAACGTGCTGAGAAACGCCTGAAAAAACGTCCTTATACCGCGATAGAGCCACGGCCTTGATTTTATATATTCTCTCATTTTAAGCCCTCCTCAGTTAACAGCTCTCTCGCCGCTTACCGTGAATTTCACAATGCTCGTGAAATTCGTGGTCGCGGGAGTGTCCTGTGACGGAACGAATTTGAATTTAAGCCCAGTTATCATTGAAACGCCGGGCTGCAGAAATTTGAACGAAGTTGCGACGGGGGTTGTGCTGCTTGCCGAATTATACCTCGTGTAGAATAAAGCGAATTCGTTGCCGATCTTTTTCAGACCTATGATGGCTATGGTCGGTTCGTCTTTTACCAGGACATTGCCGATAGTCCCGATAGCTGTTGCGGATGAGGTAACAGATAATCCGTTTAAATAGATCTCAAGATCGGCGGTGACGGGAGATGTCTTTTTCGATGTGTTTAAGAGCAGAGTCAGAGCGTAAAGCTTGGCGTTTTCTCCGCTGGATTTGAAAGTTTTGACAAATGCGCTTTGAAGATATGTCGATGTCGAATCGGCTTCAAATGTGACATTGCCGTTGCTTAAGGTGGTTATCAGGGCAGGGAATCCCGACGAACAAAGCGCTTCCGAATGCCATTTTTTGTTGTTCGCACTTATCTTGCTGTCGACAGCAGTTGTCTTGGCGTAATCCGAAAGCGCGGTGTTGAGCTCCGTCGATTTTGTGTAGTCCTTGAGCTTTTCATCCGTCTCCGCTGTCTTGGCGTAGCTCTTGAGAGTTTCCTCGACCTGCGAGCTTTGAGCGCAGGCGGAGACCTTCTCCTCGACAGAAGCGTTCGTTGCGTACCCCTTGAGAGTTTCGGCGACCTCCGTCGTTTTAGCATATTCCGCCAAGCCGTCGGGTGTGCTGACGAACGACTTGTCGTTTTCAAGCTGGCTAAGCTTCGTCGGCACGCTCTGAGCGATTTTTTCGACGATTTTGTTCCAGAAAGCCTCGATAAATCTCGGTTTGTATTCGAACGCGGCTTTCTGCCAGTCGACCGACGGCAAAACCCTGAAAACAAATTTCTCGGTGTAGGCTTTCATCGTTCCGTCGGCGGCGATGAAGCCGAACTGAGCGAAAAACGTGCCTGCGCGCTGAGTGTAGGCCTCGGAAACCTCCCAGCAAATTGCGGTTTGCTCGGTCGTGATGATATAGCTCAGCCCGTTCTCGCTTGTGATTTTGTCGCCGACGGACAGCAGGACGCACGGCGTGAGGTCCTGAAGATCCTCGCCTATGTCGTCGGGCGTGAAGTCGGCGTTGACGGTCGTGACGTTGTGTTCGAACTGTCGGACTTCGACCTCTTGAGTTTCGAGTTTAGAAACATCCAATGTGTACTTCATATTGTCTCCTTTTCTTTCGATAAAATAATTAACAGCCTCCACAGAAGAAACTTCGTGTGAAAGCTGTTTTTCTTTTTGCGGTACGCCCCGACTTCGTGCTGTCGGGAAATTCCGCCTGTCGGTCAGAGTTTGTAAGCCCCGTTGCGGCTTACATTTATATTATAGGAGCAAAAATTCACATTGTCAATAGATTTTCGAACAAATGTTCACCATTTTAGATTATGCAGTTCGCCTTTGCATAATAATTCGGGATAATCCCACTGTCTCAGAACCTCATAAACTCCGATCGCGACGGAATTAGAAAGGTTCAAACTTCTTGACTCGTCGATCATAGGTATGCGTACGCATCGGTCGGAATTCGATTTCAGAAGTTCCTCGGGCAGACCCTTTGTCTCTTTCCCGAAGAAAAGATAGCTGTTTTCGGGATATTCAACGTCCGTGTGCCTGTTCAAAGCTTTCGTCGTGAAATAAAAGAACTCGCCGTTTACCTTTGAAAAGAAATCGTCGAGCGATTCATAATATGTCAGATCGAGCAGATGCCAGTAGTCAAGTCCGGCTCTTTTTAAGTATTTGTCGTCGACGCTGAATCCCATAGGCTTGACGATGTGAAGAGCCGCTCCGGTCGCGGCGCAGGTTCGGGCGATGTTTCCCGTGTTCTGCGGAATCTCGGGTTCGACGAGAACTATATTGAGCTTAGCCATGTTATCATTTCTTTCGTTTGATTTTTTATGAGTATAACACACCGATAAAATTTTTTCAATATCGCCGAATGTAAGTAATATATTCCGATTTTGCGGCAAGAATAGAAGCGTAAAGCAATGTTCAAAAACGAACGGCGCATGAGCGCCGCGCAGTTTCGGACAGGCTGACATAAATTCAGAATGGAGTGGCAACATGAAGAAATTTCCAAGCATCATGGCCGGCATGGGCATAGGTCTCGCAGTCGGCGGAACAGGCGCATTCATCGGCAGCACGATGATGAGCGGAAGCACAAAGAGAATGCTCAAGAAGAAGGCGGCCAAGACCTTCAAGACCATGGAATCTCTTATGGACGATATCCAGTATATGTTCAAATGAGCTTCGGGCTTTTGCCCGATACATAAAGGAGTGTTATAAATGAAAAAATCATATTTGATCAAAGCTCTGTCAGCCGCGCTTGCGGTAACTTTCATATTCTGCGCCTGCGGTAACGGTAACACCGTAACGACGGACGATAACAGCCAAAGCTCGGCGCAAAACAGCAACCCCGAGCCGATGTCGGACGATATAGTCGCCCCCACTCAGGAAAGCACGACTAAAGAAAGCGCCAAGCCCACGCCCGAGCTTATCTTAAAAGGGGAGAGCGACCCCTCATCGGGAACGCTCACGGGTCTCAAGCCTCTCGCGAGCGTGACATATGAAGTGAAAGATCCCGAAAACTCGGCAGGGCTTTCGACTAAAAAACTGTCGCATTCCCACGGCCCTGCGTCCGGCGGAAAACCGCATCCGACAGTCGTCAATTTCCAGAAAAAGTTTGATAAATACGGCGCGCTGACGCTCGATCAAAAGAGCGGCGAAAAGACCGTTTATCTCACCTTTGACTGCGGCTACGAGCATAATAACCTGACCTCGAAGATACTTGACGTTCTGAAAGAAAAAAATGTCCCTGCGGCGTTTTTCTGCACCCTGCATCATATCAAGGATCAGCCCGAGCTTATAGCGAGAATGATAAAAGAGGGTCACATCGTCGGAAATCACTCGACGAACCATCCGTCGTTCGCCGAAATCAGCAGGACGAAGATGGTCAGGGAGATCGAAGAGTGCGAGAACTATCTTCGTGAAAACTTCGGCTATGCGGCGAAATTCTTCAGATTTCCTGCCGGCGAGTATTCCGACAGCGCGCTTGACGAGATAAATTCAATGGGGTATAAATGCATCTTCTGGTCGGTCGCCTACGCCGACTGGGATGTCAACGACACTAAAGGCAAGCAGT
>USMJ01000110.1 GCA_900555805.1 uncultured Oscillospiraceae bacterium
AGCATAATCGGCTCTTTGATAACCGGGTCTGCCTTCTTCATACCTTCCTTGAATGCCATCGAAGCGGCAATCTTGAACGCCATTTCCGAAGAATCGACCGGGTGATACGATCCGTCATAAAGAACAGCCTTTAAACCGACCATCGGATAGCCTGCCATAACGCCCTTCTGGATGCATTCGCGAAGTCCCTTTTCGACAGCCGGGAAGAAGTTCTTGGGAACCGAACCGCCGACGACCTCTGTCTCGAAGATAAGATCGTCTGTGTCGGCAGGCTCAAATCTGATCCAGACATCGCCGAACTGACCGTGGCCGCCCGACTGCTTCTTGTGTCTGCCCTGAACGGAGACTGTCTTTCTGATCGCTTCTCTGTATGCTACTTTGGGAGTCTTGAGGTCGATATCGACGCCGAACTTGGACTTGAGCTTTGAAACTATAACGTCAAGATGCTGTTCGCCGAGACCCGAAAGGATCTGTTCTCTTGTTTCTGTGTTTGTCTCGAATGTGATCGTCGGATCTTCTTCCATAAGTCTGAGAAGTCCCGAAGCGACCTTTTCTTCGTCGCCCTTCTTCTTGACGACGACAGCCATTGAAAGGCAGGGTGAGGGGAACTTGACCGAGCCCATCTTTATAACGTCGTTCGCCGAGCAGATTGTGTCGCCCGTCTTAACGCCGGCGAGCTTTGTGACAACGCCGATGTCGCCTGCGGCGATCTCTTTTGCGTCCTCTGATTTGCCGCCTCTGACGGTGATTATCTTGCCCATTCTTTCGCTTTCGCCAGTGCGCTCGTTATAAGCCGGCGTGTCCGATGTGATTTTGCCCGAAAGAACCTTTATGTATGACATCTTTCCGACGAACGGGTCGGCGACCGTCTTGAAGCAGACAGCGGCGAGAGGTCCGTTGACGTCGAACGGAAGAATGACTTCTTCGCCGTTTCTGACGACCTTTTCACCCTTTGATTCGGCAGGTGACTGAGCCGAATAAACGAGAGCGTCGAGTATAAGTCCGATAGCTTCGGCGTTATAGCCCGAGCAGGCGTAAACGGGATAAATTTCGCCGCTTTCAACGCCGGCTGTCAGGCCCTTGATGATCTCTTCCTTCGTCAGCTCTTCGCCCTCGAAGAATTTTTCCATAAGCTCTTCGTCGACAGTGGCGACGGTCTCGGTGAGAAGCTCTTTCATTTCGTCTATCTTGGCGTCTGTCGGGAAGTCGACATATACCTTTTCGTTGTTTTCATATTTGAATGCCTTGCCGTTGCAGAGGTTGCAGTAAGCGGCGATCTTTCCGTTGACCATATAGGGAACGACAACGGGGCAGACCTTGGCGCCGAACTCTTCCTGAAGGGAAGCGAACGTCTTATAGAAATCACGGTTCTCCGCGTCGCACTTCGTGACGGCGAAGAAGATCGAAAGGCCGTATTTGCGTGCCAGAGAGAAAGCCTTCTCCGCGCCGACGTCGAAGCCGCTGCCGGCTGAAGTGACGATAAGAACGGTTTCCGCCGCTCTCATGCCTTCGCTCATGCCGCCTGCGAAGTCGAATTTACCCGGAGTGTCTATAAGATTTATTTTAACGTCGTTCCACTCGAGAGGAGCGACAGCCGTTGAAACGGAAAAATGGCGCTTTTTCTCTTCGGGGTCAAAGTCCGTGACCGTGTTTGAATCGGTTACTCTGCCCAATCTATCCGTTGCTCCCGCAACATAAAGCATTGCTTCTGCAAGCGTTGTCTTACCCTTTCCGCCGTGACCTGCTATGACCACGTTTCTTATGTCTTTAGTACCGTATGTCTTCATATTTGATTTACCTCCTTACAGACACGCCGAACGGCCGCCTGTTGAATATTCGCTTGCGATATCGCAGCTTGTCAATAATTTTAACATAAGATGTATGCAATTTCAATGATTTTTTGTGAAAAATCTATAATTTTCATAAGATATTTTTGGAATAAGTTGAGAGAACCCGAAAACGGCGGGCCGGAGAGCCGTTCAAGCCTCCTGCCTGCCGTTTTGCGCTCACTCCGTCAGCACTCCGCCGTCGGTGTAAAGCATTATCAGAATGTCCCTTTCTTCGAGCGTTTCGCAGTCGATATAGACCAGAACCTCCTGATTCTGCGCGTCCTTGCAGTGAAATTCGAAACATAGATATTCGCCGCCGCTCTGGGTCGGGATGACCGCTGTCTTTGCCCCCAACACCGTGAGATTCGAACTCAGCTTCTCCTTGGCTTTCCCGAGCTGTTCTTCGCTTGGCTTTTTTAGGGTACGGTCGGCATGGTTCGTAAGGTAGGTTCTCGCGTCGAAGGAGACTATTTCGCCTGTTTCGAGTGAGACGCCGACCTTGATAAGATCGGGATAACAGACCGCGCCGCTCTTTTCATAGGCGTAGTTGACCGTGCATATTCCGTCGTATGTGGTGTAGTAGCTGCTGACCATTCCGCCGTAGCCGAGCTCGCGAAGATATTTTTCGCCTCTCTCGACCGCACTTGACTGGCTTATCGTGCTTTCGCCCTCATATTCCGAGTTGACTATATAACAGAGCCGGCAACCCTTTTTCGTTATCCCGACAGTCTTGCTGTCCGTGCTGAAGCAGTATAGATAGAGCTTTCCGCATTCGTCGCTTTCCTCGCGGAGTTTGCCCTGAGATACGCCCAATACTTTTGCGGCGTACGCTTTCGCCTCGGTTCTCGTGACCTCCGAAAGCCCCTTGACCGCTTTCGGCTCTCTGTTTCCCATATGGTCGGAGAACGGACCGTCGTAGACCAGAGTCGGATAATCCTGAAATCCCTGTTCGGCGCTGACCATGCTGTCGGAGAAAAGGGCGGTTTCCTCCTTGTCCTCATAAAGAGACAGATTGCTCTTGCTCTTTTCGAATGTGAGCGAGCCGTCATAATAGGACGCGCGTATGGATCCGAGCGAAGAAGAAAGCTCACGCGCGTACGACAAAAGAGCCGCCATATTTTCGCTGTCTTTATCGGCTGTTTTCTCACCCGAGGAAAGACGGGTCGTCACGCTGTCGGTGTAGTCGCCGATCTGGGACAAAAACTTATATATGTCGGCGGTGTAGATCTCGCTGCTCTCAATCTCGCTTAAAGCCGCCTTGGCGCATCTCGCCTCCGCATTGAGAGAGGCGGAAATCTTGCTCATAGTCTGAGCCGAGGCGGAATATTGACCCTTTTGAAGAACTATCACGATGGCGTCCACGCTCTCGCTGAGTTCGCTTAAAGCCCTTTGCCTCGACAGCTCGACCTGCCGCTTATAATCTTGAGAAGAAACAAAAAACAGGACGGTCGTCGCCAAAAGAACCGCTATCGCTGTCAGGCTGTATGAAAAAAGCCGAACTTGCTTTCTTGTCAGATTTGAATTTTTCACGCTTGAACACGCTCCCCGAAATACAGTTGCTATATTTTGTGAACTTTTTCAAAAAATATACCGTTTATCCGACTTTTTCATTGAAAACGACTTATATATGTTGTATAATATACCTTATGCTTATATACAATTGGCAAAGTATGCTTTGATAACGGACGAGGGGTGATTTCTTGACGGCGTATCTTGATAACAGCGCAACGACGGCCGTGTGCGCCGAGGCGATTGAAAAAATGTGTTCCTGCATGAAAGAAGCGTGGGGCAATCCGTCATCATCCCATTTTGTCGGAATTCGGGCGTACGAAGAACTTGAGAGCGCAAGGCAGGCTGTGGCTTCGGCTTTGTCATGTCAGCCGAAAGAGATATTCTTCACCTCGGGCGGAACGGAGAGCAACAATCTCGCCGTCAGGGGAGCGGCGGACAAATTAAAGCGCAGGGGAAACAAGATAGTCACCACGGCGATAGAACACCCGAGCGTAGCCAAAGCGGCGGAAAAACTTTCGCAGGAGGGCTTCAACGTCGTCGCCCTGAAGCCGAAAGACGGCGCGAAAATAAGCCTTGAGGAACTCGAAAGAGAGATAGACGAAAATACAATACTCGTCAGCGTTATGGCGGTCAATAACGAGGTCGGCTCGATCCAGCCGTATGATAAGATAAAGAGCATAATCAGGCGAAAGAATTCGCCAGCTCTTCTTCATGTCGATTCGGTTCAGGCTTTCGGAAAGCTCGTTCTGAACCCCAAGAGAGACGGAATAGACCTTATGACGGTTTCTTCCCATAAGATACACGGCCCGAAAGGCGTCGGAGCTTTGTTCGTCTCGGACGGCGCCAAGATAAATCCGCTGACATTCGGCGGCGAACAGGAAAAAAGACTTCGCCCCGGCACAGAGGCAATGCCGGCGATAGTCGGTTTCGGCGAGGCTGTCAGACAGCTCGGAAATATTAACGCGCAGTTAAAAAAGACGACAAGCCTAAGAAACGATTTTCTTTTAAAATTGAAAGAGATAGACGGCGTCAGCATAAATTCACTCGAAGACGCCCTGCCTTATATAGTGAACATATCGGTCGACGGACTTCGCTCCGAGCCGATGCTCAACCTGCTTTCCGATATGGGGGTATGCGTTTCGAGCGGCTCGGCCTGCGCCAAGGGGCATAAGAGCTATGTTTTGGAAGCTCTCGGGCTTTCGAGCGAAAGGGTCGACAGCGCGCTGAGAATATCCATGTCGCGATACACGAGCGAAGAAGAACTTGATCTGTTTATAGAAGGTATAAAGACAGCGCAGAAAGTTATCAGAAGAAGATAAGGAATATATATGAAAGAGATAATACTTTTAAAAGAGGGCGAACTCGCTCTCAAGGGACTTAACCGTTCAAATTTTGAAGATAAGCTTATCAAGAATATAAGATACCGTTTCAGAGACTTGGGCAAGTTCACATTTGTCAAGAGCCAGTCGACGGTCGTTATCGAACCCGAAAACGAGGATATAGATTTTTCGCAGGCTGTCGAGAGACTGAAAAAAGTCTTCGGCATAGTCGCGTTTTCGACCGCCGCGATAGCCGAAAAGGATATCGAAAGCATAAAGGCGGCAGCGGACGAATATCTGCATGACCAGATACTCGCGGCGAAGACTTTCAAGGTCGAGGCCAAAAGAAGCGACAAGAAGTTCGCCATGACTTCGCCCGAAATAAGCCGCGAAGTCGGCGCGTACATCTTAAGAAAATATCCGCATATAAGCGTGGACGTTCACAATCCCGACCTTAAGATAACGGTCGAGATAAGAGAAAGAGCATATGTCAGAGGAAATCAGATAAAGGGCATCGGCGGTATGCCGGTCGGCTCGGCGGGCAAGGC
>USMJ01000111.1 GCA_900555805.1 uncultured Oscillospiraceae bacterium
ATAAAAATAACGGTAGGCACTTTCGTGTCTACCATTATTTTATCACTTCACTAATCAAAGGCGGCTGTCATGTTTATTGGCTCTTTTATCTTACCACTTATTCTCAACATATTCGCAGAATGCGTACATATCCTTTATCTCGACCTTTGTTCCGTCGTCAAGAATTGCGGTTCCGTTCCAAAGTCCGTGTACCTGGTGAGAATGCATTCTCAGAAGGTTGAGAACGTTCGTGTCACAGTGGTGATCATAGAACGGTTTCATCGTGAAGTCAAATCTGCCGTCCTCTGAAACGAAGTGCCACGGGTTCATATATTTGTCGGGCTTCGGGAAGACTTCAACGTCAACGGGGCCGAACTTGTGAGCCTTTCCGTCGTAGAAAATGCAGGTCTCTGTAGCGTTCGTCTCGTCGCCTATGCCCCATGTTATCTCAAAGCCGAATATGTGCTTCTTGCCCTCGGCGTCGGTGACATAAGTTGAGCCGTTGCCCCAATACCATACGAGCTGATAAGGGGTGTTGACTCTGCCCCAGTCGAGACAGGCGAATGTGTCGTCCTTCGAGAACTCATAGACCTTGTCGCCGCATCTGTATGTACCCTGACAGGGCATACAGTTCTGTTTTGTCGTCATGAAGAAGCTTGTGGGATGATTCTTGAACGGAAGAACAGTTGTGATATTTTCAAGACCGTCCGGGATATCCATTTCGAATTTGCACTCAACGTCGCCCGACTTGAAATAGAGAGTTCGGCTGTTCTCCTTGGTGTCAAACTCGAAGTCGGCTTTCTTTCCGATACCCGTTACGGTGTACTTAACATTATTCGGAACATCGCCCTTTGTCGGGAGCGAATACTTGCTTCTGCCGCCGAGGAAAAGCGTCGTTGCGTCATGCTTGGTACCTGCGGCGAGCTTTTTATTCGGGTTCGGATTCTTAAGGTCGATCAAAACAGCCGAAACATAGCCGCCGAACGAAATGTTCGCGAAGCTCAGCTGAACCATATATCTGCCGTTGCTGACCTGATAGAAATCCCACTCCTTGCTGTGCATTTTGGGTACGACCTTGTCCCTGCTGTAATCAAATATCTGATGTCTCGCCCAGCCGGGTGAAAGGAGCGTTCCGTCGTCGGCGAGCATTTTCGTCGGCTCGGTATATTCTTTCTGCGCGCTCTTGAACTCGCCCTTGAGCCAGCTCGGGTAGGTTCTTTCGATCTCGTTGCTCATAATATTTCCTCCTGTTTGCGGTACGCGGCACGTTTCCGCATCTCAATTTTTTGGAGCAGATGACGGGAATCGAACCCGCGTATTCAGCTTGGGAAGCTGATGTTCTGCCATTGAACTACATCTGCGCTTTAAGTTATTTTACCATGTACGGGAGAATTTGTCAAATAATAAAAGTGCCTGCCCGACGGCAAATTTCATATAAGATACAGCTTCCCTTTCGCCCGATCGCTTTCCGAAAGACGACACTTCGCGTACATTGTATAATATCTTTCGATAATTTTTCTCAAACTTTTATATAGCAAATTAAATCTTATTATCTTGTCTCCGCCAAACTTGACAAAGCAGAAACAGATTGATATTATATCTTTGAGCGTATACTTATTATATGCATCAAAACTTCGGAAAAGGAGAAAGCTTATGGAGACATTTAGGAAGAAAGTTTTGCTGATAATCAACCCGTGCGCCGGAAAATCGAAGAAAAGACCGGACACGTTCGATATAGTGAAGTGCTTCCCCGCGGACTACAAAATAGATCTTGAATTCACACGCTGTCAGGGCGACGCCACGAGAATCGTCAAGGAAAAAACAGAGGGCCACGACATTGTCGTCTGCTGCGGCGGCGACGGAACTTTGAACGAGGTCATCAACGGCATCATGGATATGCCGACAAGAGTTCCCGTCGGATATATCCCGATCGGAACGACAAACGACCTTGCGACGACGCTCGGAATTCCCTCAAAGGTTGAGGACGCCGTCAATCTCATCGTCGGCGGTCACATGAACTGGTACGACATCGGTCTGTTCAATAACAGATATTTCACCTACACGGCGGCTTTCGGCGCGTTCACGAAGTCGTCATACAACACGAGCCAGAAGATGAAGAACAGGTTCGGCCACGCCGCATACATAATGAACGGTCTGACCGAATGGAAGAACATCGAGAGCATTCATGCTGTTTTTGAATGCGATCAGGGCAAATTCGAGGGCAACTTCTGTTTCGGAACGATAACGGATTCAACCTCAGTCGCAGGCGTTTTCAAGCTCGACGAAAACGAAGTCAGACTTGACGACGGAAAGTTCGAGCTTGTCATGGTCAGCGAGCTTAAAAATCTCGCTCAGGCTCCTGCCCTTCTCCGCCAGATGCAGAGAAAGGATTATGACGGCAAGCGCATCTTCATGTTCCACACAAGCAAGGTCAAGATAACCTTTGACCGTGAGATCCCGTGGACGGTCGACGGCGAGTTCGGCGGAAACCACAAGGAAGTCATCACCCATAATCTTTCAAAGGCTATCCGCATATTCTCACCTCCCGGAAAGCTCTTCAACGCCGACACCCCAACCGATATCGAGGCCATGCCCGTTATCAATCTTCAGGAAGAAGCGATAAAGGAAGAAGTCCGTGAGAAGGTTAAAGAGAAGGTCAAGGAAAAGACCAGAGAGCGAGCCAAGGACAAAGAAAAAGCCAAAGCCAAGTCAGAACCCGAGGAAACTCCCGAGGAAGTTGTCGAGACAGCCGAGGAAACGACGGCTGAGGAATAATCCCGTATAGTTATATATTAAGCACACCGCTGTTTGGTTGACAGCGGTGTATTTTTTATCGAGGTGAGGCGAGGGGCGGAACCGCGGCGCGCGTTGCGCGCCGCAGGCATTTGGGCGCGTACCCTGCACCGTTAGGTGTAGGGTGCCGTACGAATGCCTCCGCTGATGTTGGGTCGGATTTTTGATGTCGGATTTGAGGCTGATCGCGGCGCAGCCGCACGAGCTTGCGAGCGGCACTTCCGCAGCGGCAGCGGAGAGAAGTGCCTGAGTAAGCTCGCCGTTGCAGAGACTTGCGGTTTGCAGAAAGTTCGCAGGCTGATTGCGGCGAACGGCGTTCGGGTGTGCACCCTGCGCCGTTAGGCGTAGGATGCCGTACGGACGTCGCAGATGTGACTTGAAGTCAGATTAAAACTTACGGCTGTAATCAAACCGGCGGAAATATAACCAACCTAAGATAAAAAGCCGCCTAAGCGAACCAAAACTACAATGAGACGCGCTACGGCGGTTACATTATGTTGCGCTACCCTCGTCCACTTTCTCAACTAACAAAAACGCCGCCGAGCGGAAATCCGCGCGGCGGTAGCATATATCAATTTATCTCGACTTGATAAAGTCTATCAGCATAAGTATAAGCTTATACGCTATCGGAACAAGCAGTGACGGCAGCATATTGACCGTCTTTATCTGTTTCTTCGAGTTATACAGGAAGTTGATACCGATACAAATAACAAGTGCGTAGCCTATCATACATATGTTTGTCAGAAGCTCGCCCGTGAGAACGTTTTGAAGCGACGACGCAAGCAGGGTTATGGCGCCCTGATATATCAGAACGGGTATAGCCGAAAGCAGAACGCCGTAGCCGAGAGACGCGGCCAATATGACCGAGGTTATTCCGTCGATTATTCCCTTTGTGATAAGCGTACTGCTGTCATGCATAAGTCCGTCGTTTATTGCGCCGACTATCGCCATCGCGCCTATGCAGTATATCATGGTCGCGGAAATGAAGCCCGATGAAAAGTCGGACATTTTGAACTTGCTTTCGATCTTTTTGCATCCGTTGTTAAGTCTGTCGTCAAGCTTCAGGATTTCGCCGAGAAATGTTCCTACGAACAGCGACACAACGAGCATAAGCTCACCGCTGCTCGATATCTTTCCGTCCTCTCCGACTGAGAGCATATTCGAGAGTATTCCGCAAAGTCCTATGACGGCGACGGCTATTCCTGTCGCCTTGTGTATAGAATATTCAATGTTTTTGCTGACTGCCTTTTTGAATACAAGTCCGATCGTACCGCCGACGAGTATCAGCAAAACATTTATGAGTGTTCCCATGGGTATCAGCCTTTCCTAAATCGCGCCGCCGTATCTAAACGGCAGAATTATCAGTTCCAACCTGCTTTTTTGCAGTTTTTCAAGTGTTCTTTATATGTCTCGGCGTAGTAATACTTGCTTGTGTCGGTTTTGTCGGTCACGAAGAACATATATTTCGTGTCGGCGGGCTCAAGCGCAGCATTTATCGCCTCGATACCGGGGTTGCATATTGCTCCCGCAGGTAAGCCTTTGCATTTATAGGTGTTGTAATATTCGTTGTATCTGTCGGTGTTGTCGCCCTCGAGATACGGAATAACATACTTGGTGAGGTAGTTTATCGTGACGTCGCATTCGAGCTTGTTATATGAATCGTTGAGCCTGTTGTGAAGAACCGACGACACCTTCGGCATTTCCTTCTTGATGCCGGCTTCCTTTTGGATTATCGAGGCTATCGTGATTATCTCGTCCATCGAATATCCGAGTTTTTCGGCTTTTTGGTACATTTCGTCCGTCAGCTTGCGGTCGGTGTTCTTCAGGAATCTTGATAACGCCTTATCCGCGCTTTCGCCGAGATAGAATTCGTATGTGTCGGGGAAGATATATCCCTCAAGAGCGAACGCGCGCTTGTCCGTGTTCTTGATATCCGCGATGAAATTATAGTCAAGCTCAGATATATTGTTGACCGCCGCGAGAAAGTCCGCCTTTGAACAAACGCCTTTTTCTTCGAGAAGCTCCGCCGTCTGGGTGACGGTGTAACCCTCGGGGAATGTGACGCTGACGGTGTTTTTGGTCGGCTCCGCTGTCAGTTCCTCCTTGACTTTTTCGATGATTTCTCCCTTTGAACAGCCTGCGAACGCGAGGATCATGACTGCGCAAATCAAAAATGACACTATCCTTTTCATTTTGTCCTCCTTTGAGGTACGCTCTGAATTTCTGCTGCCGTTAAGCATACGGTTTTTAAGACATATTTTCGCCGATATTGCGTTAAAAACTGCGTAGCACCTAAAGGACATAAGTTTCTGTGAAGTCTGGTGCTTTCTTCGGTGAAGCCATACTGTCGTATGGCGAGACAAAAACGCCCGAATGTGCGGGAAATTATGTTCTTTAGGC
>USMJ01000112.1 GCA_900555805.1 uncultured Oscillospiraceae bacterium
GGTGGTTGGGACAAGATTGCCGTATGATGTGCAAAGAAGAACACCGGCGATTGCCGCAAGAGCGGAGCCGATAGCGAATGTGACCGAAATTGTGCGGTTGACATTGATGCCCATCAGCTGAGCTGCGCCCTTATCTTCCGAGCAGGCTCTCATGGCTTTGCCCATCTTTGTTTTCGATGTGAACAGTGTTAAAACGACCATGATAACTATGCACGCAGCGATAGTCAGAAGTGAAATATATGAGATCGAAAGTTCGCCGTTGAAGAACTTGAATGTACCGTCGATGAGTGACGGATAGCTGATCGGATCGGGCTTCCAGATAAGAAGCGCGACATTCTGAAGAAAGTATGAAACGCCGATAGCCGTGATGAGAACGGCGAGCGACGGAGCGGATCTCAGCGGCTTATAAGCTAAGCCCTCAATAACAACGCCGAGTACCGTGCAGACGATCATGGCGATTATGACCGAAAGCCAGCCGGGAAGTCCGGCAGACGCCATAGCGGAGTAGGAAATGTAGCCGCCTATCATGATGACATCACCGTGAGCGAAATTCAACATTTTCGCTATGCCGTAAACCATCGTGTAGCCCAAAGCGATGATAGCGTAAACGCTTCCTAAGCTGATACCGCTTATGAGATAAGATAAAAATTCCATAAAGATACCTCTTTGGTTGTACGCGCCGAATGACTGCGCGAGGGGGATATGTTCGTTATAACAACTTCGGCTACTTGAATAAACCGACTTTTGTCAGTTTAAACGAGCAGCCGAAGTTTGAATTAAAGTTTTGCTATTTACTGAACGTTTTCGGGAGTAACATAAACGCCGTCCTTGATAACAACTGCTGCGGGAGCTTTAGAAACTTCGCCGGTTGTCTTCCATGTCATGCCTGTACCCGTGATACCGTCAAAGGTGAGAGTGGGCATAACAGCTACGAGTTTTTCGCAGATCTCGCTTGCCTTCATGTCAGCAGTGCAGCCTGCCTTGATGAGTGCATTATATACAACATATGTTGCGTCATAACCGTCGGCAGCGAACTGGTTGGGAGTCTCGCCGTACTTCTCTTTGTACTTCGTGACAAAGCTCTGAGTCTTTTCATCCTTAGCGTCGGCTGAGAACGGAGTGAGAAGCATTACGCCCTCTGCAAGCTTAGTGTCGAAGCCCTTCATAGTGAGGATACCGTCCATGCCGTCAACACCGAAGAATGTCGGTTTGTAGCCCATACCGTCTGCCTGCTTGAGGATAACTGACGCCGGCTGATAGTAGATGGGAAGAAATACGGTTGTTGCGCCTGCTGCCTTAGCGGCTGTGAGCTGAACAGAGAAGTCTGTTGAAGTGTCCTTTGTGAATGTGCCTTCATAGACAACCTCAAGACCCTTAGCGGCGGCTTCCTTAACGAATGTGTCGCGGATACCCTGTGAGTAAGCGTCGTCGTTTCTGTATATAACAGCGATCTTACCGTCCTTAAGATGCTCGCTGATGTAGTCGGCAGAACCTGTACCCTGGTTCGGGTCGGTGAAGCAAACCTGGAACATATTGTCCTTGCCGTTGATAACATCGGTTGAAGACGCCGACGGAGTGATTGCGAATACTCTGTCCTCATTAACCTTAGAGGAAACCGAGATTGCCGAGCCTGTTGTTACAGGACCGATAAGAGCCTGCATGCCCCAGTCGAGAAGCGTGTTGTAAGCGTTAACAGCTGTTTCGCCGTCAGCTACATCGTCTTCTGCGCGGAAGTCGAACTGAATACCGCCGAGAGCGTTAATCTCTTCAACAGCGATCTTTATGCCGTTTGCAACTGCGTTGCCGTAAATAGCGGCGTCGCCTGTGAGAGGACCTACATTGCCTATTTTGAATGTGCCTGTTGCTTCCGTGTTAGCTGAAGAACCGCTTGATGATGAGTTGTCAGCCGATGCGGAAGGTGTTTCTGTTCCGCCGTTGCCGCAAGCTGCGAATAAGCAAGCGCAAAGAGCTGCTGCAACTACGAGAGCGAGAACTTTTTTGATTTTCATTGAAATCAAGACCTTTCCTTTTGATTACACCAAATTGGGTTAACCCCTCTTTCATGTTGTAGCGATTATAACATTACATATCGTAAGTGTCAACACTTTTTTTACATTTCATCCCTTTGCACAAAACGCACAAAATTTTGAACTGATTTTAGTCAGAATATACAAAAAATCGTGTCATAAAGACACGATTAACAATTTTTGTCGTCGTATTCTGTTTCGGGCTTTAAATTGAGACCATTACAAATCGTCATGGAGTATCGGACTGTTTTGCATGGAGAAGTATAATTATACATTGATTATTGCTCGTGATAAAGCTCTTTGACGACCTCAATAGCGCAGTCAATGAAGATTTTTGTGTTCTCCGTGGCCGCTTTCAGTGATTTTAAGCATACAACAAGCTCTCTGTGAGCCGCCGGAGTTATCGGGAGAGAAATAACATCGTTCTTGTTGCCGTGCATAACGAGTTCCGAAAGTATACTCACACCCATTCCGTGTTCGACCATGTATATAACCGTAGGATCGTCAACATAAGTCGGCTCGATATTCGGCTGAACACTCTCACGCTCGAAAAAGCGCACAATGTCTTTATCAAAACCGTAGTACGGCATGATGAAATCCTGACCGTCGAAGTTCTTCATAGGATAGCTGTCAAGCTTGGCGTACTTATCGTTGTTGGGAAGAATGGCAAGCAGGGGATCGTCATGAAGATGAATAAACTCAAGGTTGGGATAATCCTGGCGGCTTGCAAGAGCGATATCAACTTCGCCGGAGCTGACCATGGAATAAACGCCGTCGATACTGCTCGAGCTTATCTCGACCGAAACATCGGGGAGCTTTTCGTGAAAGCGCCTGATGATATGCGGAAGCCAGTGCATGATAATGCTCGTGTACGCGCAGACCTTGATGCTGTCGTTCTTGTTTCGCCTTATCATGGAAACTTCCTTGTCGAACTGATCGTTGTGAATGAGCATGGTTCTTATAATAGGTATGAGCCGCTTGCCTTCCGAGGTCGGGAACACGCCGCTGTGGCTTCTTATCAGAAGGGGAAAGCCCAGTTCCTTTTCAAGTCCGCTTATCATGTGAGTTATACCCGATTGGGTATAGCCCATTATCTCGGCGACCTTTGTCAGACTGCCGAGATCGACCGCATTTATGAAAACTTCAAGCTTTTTAATGTCCATTTCATCACCCGCATTTTTTATTCAAGATACATCGCTTTGAGCGTCTTGCGCTTTTCTTCGTCAAGCCCCATCGTCTGTTCAAGATAGTTTTCGACCGAGCCGAAATTATCTTCAATAGCAGAAAATGCCGCTCCGATAAATTCGCGCTTGACGTCTATCAGGTATTTGACATATTCGCCCGAGCTTCTCGGTCTTGCGAACAGATCGATGAGTATTTTTAATTTAAGGTTAGTTTTCTTATAGTATACGCCCGTGAGGAGATAGTCCTGAACGATCTTTTCTCTGTCAACGCCGAGCACCGACAAAAGCAGCGCCGTTCCTGCTCCGACCCTGTCCTTTCCCGCTGAACAGTGCCACAGGACGCTGCCGCTTTCCTGCTTAAGCAGAATGTCGAAGAATTTCGCGTATCCGCTCTGAGCGTGTTCGTTCAGCACGATGTCGGAGTACATTTTTTTCATATATTCCATCGGTTCTATCGTCATTCCGTCGAACATTTTCGGGATGTCTTTCATGTCGACCTTTTCTCTCGTTATTCCGAGCGTTTCGGCTTCAAGAATCGGGTCGAATATGTTTTCGACGCCGCTGAGTTCGGGGTCGGGCTTTTGATCTCTCTCGACATCCGTTCTGAAATCGACGACAGTTTTCAGAACGTATTCCTCGGTCAGAATTTTCTTGTCGCTTTCGGTCGCGTCGAAGAGAGTGCCGCTTCTGATGAGCCTTTTTTCTTTGATCTTTCTGCCGTCGAGCGTCTCGATACCGCCGAGATCTCTTGTGTTTTCGAGTTTTTTTAGTTCAATCCTGCCCATATCAATTCTCCGATTTTTCTATATTTTCGCCGTTTATGTTTTCGGTACGCGGCGGAATTCTTTCTGATTTATAACCCTGTTTTCGCGGATGGAAAACGTCGGCGACCTCCGAAACGGAAACGTAAGCCGTCGGGTCGACATCGGCGACGATCTGTTTTAGAGATTCGATCTGAAATCGGTTCAACACGACATAAAGTATAGTCTTATGTTGGTCGGAATAATAGCCTTTTGCGTCCATGACAGTGATTCCGCATTCGAATGTTTCCGAGACCGCCGCACCGACATCGTCGGGCTTCACCGTGACTATCATAGCGGCTTTCGAGCGGTCGAAGCCTTCGACGATATAGTCAATCGTCTTAAGCGCCGCCGCATAGGTGACTATCGAATAAAGCGGCAATATCCAGCTTCCGAGAACGAAGCCGCATACTATATATAATACAACATTGTAAATCATGACGAAAGTTCCGACGGATATGCTGAGCTTTTTCGCGAAGATGACAGCCATAACCTCAATTCCGTCCATAGCTCCGCCGAATCTTATCGCAAGACCGCTGCCGACGCCCGAAATGAGACCGCCGAACAAAGCACAGAGAAGCAGATCCGAACCTGCGAGCGGAGACGCCATACTGACGTCGATCGGTAAAACATCCGTTATCAGCCACGCCGCGAGCGAATATATGCTGACAGTATAAATCGCGTATACAGTGAAAACTATGCCCTGCCTTTTCAGTCCGTAAAGAAACAGCGGAACGTTCAAAATTAGCAAAAATACCGACAGCGAAAAATGTTCGGGCGTGACCTGTGAAAGCAGGATCGAAGTTCCCGAAATGCCGCTGTCATAGAGGTTGACGGGCGCGATGAACACGGTTACACCGATGGCGTTGATGATGCCTGCGAGCGTCAACAGTATGAAATTTTTGATCTTGAACCTTTTCAGCTTTTCTAATACGGACATGATGCGCCTCCCTGATTTAGTATATCTTTATAATTATATCATAACTCGCCCGAATAATCAAATCCGATCGGACTATTTAATTCATATTCATAAAATATTGACCGATAACAAAATTGAAAATATATTTATTCGGTACGCGCGAACCGCGTTCTGACTTCTAATCTGTACCACATGAGACAGTCGGTT
>USMJ01000113.1 GCA_900555805.1 uncultured Oscillospiraceae bacterium
TTTCGGGTCGAAGAATTTTGTCGGCATAGGGATTTGTGGGCAGGCAAGGCAAAAACGGAGTTAATCCTGACGGATTAACGAGTATTTTAACGCGGTCTGCACGCAAAGACCGCCGCCAAAATCGTGCTCGGATTCGCACCCAATGCTTAAGATTGCTTCACCGATTTTTCCAAGCTGTTTTTGAGCAAAAAGAAGAAAATGCGGTTCGCCGACAACGTCGCGACGGCTCTCGGACATTGGCACAATATAACGAGCGACAAATTCGGCGATCTCGAAAATCCGCAGTATGACAACTGGCTCGATATCTATAAGCCGTTCGCCGAAGATGTTTTTAATACCGCTTGTGATATGTACGAATCGGGTAAGCTCGACGGCAAAATCTTCCGCGCGATGGAAAACGCCATGTCGCATTTTGATTTCGTTTTCAGCGAGCCTGTTGAAACCGCGTCACTCATACACGGCGATCTTAATGTCATGAATATTATGGCGGACAGAAATCTTAATATTACCGCAGTGATCGACCCCCTCGGTTCAAAATGGGCGGACAAAGAATACGACCTGTTTCAGCTCGGAAATCTTACGGGAGATCGGTTTCACTTGTACGAAACATATAAAAGAAAGTTCGGCGTATCTGAAAAATGCGACCTGAAATGCGCCTTTTACGCTCTGTATAACGAGCTTTTCTGCTGCGCGCAGTCCGGCGCTTCGACCGTAATGATCCTGCCGATGGTCAAGCGCTGGAACACGGAAAAATCAAAATTCGGATTATCATAACATATCGGAGGTAAATTTATGGACAGAAACTATGCTTTATATGCGGCGGATGAGGCGGCGGCGCTTCTCGCTGTCGACAGCCCGACGGGATTCACGGAAAAGGCGGCGAAATGGGTCGCCGACCGCTTTTCTTCCCTCGGTTATGCCGCCGGAATCACGCAGAAAGGCGGCGTACTTATAGACCTCGGCGGTTCGGACGAAAGCGACGGACTTCTCCTTGAGGCTCACACCGACACGCTCGGAGGGATGGTCGCCGAAGTCAAATCAAACGGCAGGCTTCGACTGACGAGCCTCGGCGGAATGCGCGCTGAAAACGGCGAAGCGGAAAACGTCAGGATCTACACGCGGTCGGGCGGCGTTTTTGAGGGTACGCTCCAACTGTGCAACGCTTCGGTTCACGTCAACAGTGACTACGCCGAGACTAAACGCTCGTTTGACACCACGGAGGTCGTCATCGACGAGGACGTTTCTTCGCCCGATGAGGTTCGCAAGCTCGGCATCGAGGTCGGCGACATCGTCTGTTTCGAGCCGCGAACGAGAATCACAAAATCGGGATACATCAAGAGCCGCTTCCTCGACGACAAGCTCTCGGTCGGCATACTTTTAGGCTTCGCGAAGTATCTGAAAGACAACTCGATAACGCCAAAAAGAAAAATATACGCCCACATCACGGTCTATGAAGAGGTCGGCCACGGCGGCGCGGGTAGCGTTCCCGACGGAGTGACCGAGGCTATCAGCGTCGACATGGGCTGTGTCGGCGATGGGCTCGTCTGCACCGAGAAGCAGGTCTCGATCTGCGCCAAGGATTCGGGCGGACCCTACAGCTACGAAGTCGTCGGAAAGCTCATCGACGCCGCCAAAAAAGAGAACGCCGACTATGCCGTTGACGTTTATCCCCACTACGGCTCGGACGTCGAAAGCACGCTTTCGGCCGGCAACGACATCAAGCACGGTCTCATCGGAGCGGGCGTTTACGCTTCTCACGGCTATGAGAGAAGCCACATCGACGGCGTGTGGAACACGCTTAAGGTTCTTAAGGGGTATATAGTCTGATATTTTCGGGCGGCGCTTTGCGCCGCTCGATTTTGTCTGGGTAGGAGAACCGCCGCGCACAACGCGCGCGGCGGCTTCCGCACGATTTTAACGTCTGCACCCGCGGCGATTCTCCGAGTGCCGCCCCGTCGTGCGAAGCACGACGGGGTTACCGCATAATATTAACGAAATTTTATACAATACTGCTCAAAAACAGTTATATAAGCTTAAATTTTTTGTTGAATTGTTTTCCTGCCTGTGTTATACTATTTTAGATAATAATCATGTGGTTGATTAAAAGACGAAGAACGGGTGATGAAATGAATCTGAAAGAAAAAGCGACAAACTTTATCGGGAACTTAAAAATTTATTGGAAAACACCGCCGCTCGGCAATTATATGACGTATAAAGAGATCACGTCATATTCCGTCGGCGGTTTCGGTTGGTTTTTCATTGTTTACGTCGTTCAGCAGGTAATGCTGTCGGTCGGAAACTTCATGACCGGTAACGTTATTGGAATCAAACCGACGCATATATACATCTTGTATGTTATCGCGATGATCTCGAGCTTCCCTGCGACGGCTTTGAGAGCCAATATTATAGATAATACAAGAAACCGTAAGGGTAAATACAGACCGTATATAATGCTTATGGGTATCCCGACATGCCTGCTTGCGATAGGCTTTGTCTGGGCGCCGTATGAATACATGAGCTATAATCTCAAATGCGCCGTCGTTTTGTTCTTCAACATTGGCTTTCAGTTCATATATATGTTCTTCTATGACGCATATGAGAACCTCATCTATGTTCTTTCGCCCAATACGCAGGAAAGAACCAATGTCGCCGCGATAAAGAGCGTTGTCTATTCTCTTTCGCCGTCGATAATGGGTCTTATCGTTCCCATAGCCGCTAAGTGGATAACCGACGGCAGACTTGACGATATCAAGCTTTACAGAGTTATGTATCCGCCCGCGGTCATAATCGGTATGCTCATAGCTACGCTCGCCTATGCCAACACGCAGGAGAAGATAATTCAGGCTAAGACCCACCATGTCAAGATGAAGTTCAGCGACACCATCAGAGCTGTCGTCAAGAACAAGTATTTCTGGATAATCTCGATGGCGACATGGGTCGGTTTTCTTGAGCAGCAGTTCGTCAACATTCTTTCATGGACATATAACTACCGCCATCCGTGTTCGGAGGCTACATATTCGCTGATATTCACATTGTACGGCAACTCCGCTATGTGGGGCATGATCTTGGCTCCGTTTTGTATCAAGAGATGGGGCAAGAAAAAGGTTCTCGTTTTCACAAATATGCTCAATATCGGCTTCATCGCCGCTTTGTGGCCGATCATTCTCAAAAATCCGCCGCTTATGATCTGGCTGATCCTGCTTGTGTTCTATCTCAACGGCGTTGTCACAAGCTTCGCTAAGGTACTCGAACCGAGTACTCAGGGCGACATACGCGATTACCAGCAGTATATTACGGGCGAGAGAATCGACGGAATGTTCTCGGCTGTCGGTCTTGTCGGAACGGTTATGACTACGCTCATCAGCGCGATTCCGTCAATTCTTTATGAAAAGGCCGGCATAAACGAAGCTCACTTTAACGCCCTCAAACCTCAGATAGAGGCCGCGGCGGCAAAATTCGGCGCAACGATATACGATGCCGCAGGAAAGCCGAATCTTTATTCTGTTTTGTATGACAACAGCACATTCGACAAGGTCATGACCGTCATGATAGGAATATCTGTCGTCAGCGCATTTTTAAATGTCGTTCCCTATTTCTTCTATGATCTCACCGAGGTCAAACAGCAGGGCATAGTCAAGGTGCTCAAAATAAGAGCCATGTTTGAGGACTACGGCAACAACGCGCTTTCGGATAAGGAACTTGTCGAGGGCATCGACCTTATCAGAAAGAGCGAAGAATACGCCGCTATGGAGCTTAGGCCCGAATCGGCTAAGGAACTCAAAAAGCTCAAATCTGCTTTGTCAAGGGAAGAATATAAAAAGGCTAAGAAACAGCTCAAGGAAAACAAAAAGACCAATATTGAGATAGAAACCTCGAAGATGGTCATGGAGGAGCTCGCGAAATTCGACACCGAAGAATTTATCGAGAAAGCCGCCATCGCCGAAGAAATATATAACGGCGGACTCAAGGGACTTTACACCTGCGACCCGGCTGTTCTTGAAAAGGCCAAGTCAATGCCGCGCGACACAAAAGAAAAAAAGCGCTACAGAGGCGAATGCGTATCTTCCGCTAAGGACAGACTCAGAAGTGTTAAGCTTCTCCAAAAATACTATCCCGATTCGATAGAAGAATACGATTTCTCAATCTTCGAAAAACTCTACGAGCGAGAAGACGGGCTCGACGACATGATAACCGAAACGTACAAAAAACTTAACGGCGCAAAGGACGACGGCGACTCGAAGGCCGTCGAGGAGTTCAAGTCAGAGATCGCAGACCTCAGAGCTAAGAAAAAAGCCGTGGCCGCCGAGATCAAGACGGCGAGCGACGAAAGCTCGATCTACGCCCGCTGCGCCAAGCCGTATAACGACGCGAGAAAGCTTCTCAACCAGCGCACGAACTACGGCCGCTATGAGGAAATAGTCGCCATGTATGACGACGCAAGGGTCAG
The DNA here is from genome assembly GCA_900555805.1 of uncultured Oscillospiraceae bacterium. GTDB lineage: Bacteria > Bacillota > Clostridia > Oscillospirales > Acutalibacteraceae > UBA6857. The sequence continues at coordinate 4,448 of USMJ01000113.1, forward strand.
AGCCGAGGAAGAAGCGGCAAGAGAGGAAGCCGAACGCATCAGAATTGAGGAAGAAGAAAAGGCGTATGCGCTCAAGCTCGCCGCAGAAAGAGACGCCAAGAAAAAGGCGAAGAAAAGCGATAAGGAGTAATTTTATGTTTTCACAGTTAGATAAACCGAAGAGCGGCGAAACCGTCGCGAACATCAAGACGAACAGGGGAGAGATCAAGGTCAGACTTTTCCCCGACAAGGCGCCGAAAGCGGTCGAAAACTTCGTCACCCACGCCAAAAACGGATATTATGACGGCTTGATTTTCCACAGAGTTATTGATAACTTCATGATCCAGGGCGGCGATCCGACGGGTACGGGCTGCGGCGGTGAAAGCATTTGGGGTACGGCGTTCGAAGACGAATTCGATCTCGACCTGCATAACCTCAGAGGCGCGCTCTCAATGGCGAATTCGGGAAGAAACACAAACGGAAGCCAGTTCTTCATAGTTCAGGCGAAGTCGGTTCCGAACGGCATGATCTCGCAAATGGAGGAAATGAGCGACCAAGGCTTCCCATACGGCACGATAGAAAACTATAAGGCTGTCGGCGGAACGCCGTGGCTCGATTTCAGACACACTGTATTCGGTCAGGTCTTTGAGGGCATGGACGTTGTCGACGACATAGCGTCCGTCAAATGCGATCAGAGCGACAG
>USMJ01000114.1 GCA_900555805.1 uncultured Oscillospiraceae bacterium
GTTTCCCCGTCGGGGAAACCTTTTGCGCCCGATACGCACAAAATCCGCGCGTGACTATGCCGAAATCTTCCCAATAGCACAATCTCCAAAAAGGCGTTTTGCACTAAAATTCAGAACATACTCACCGCGTACTTTATATAAAATGTAAAAATTTATTTTAGGGGTTTACTTTTAGCTTTGGCTGTGTTATCATAGCGTCAATAGAAATCAGCCTTTAATTCGGTACGAGATGCCGGCAAGGTCGCAAATAATTATGTGTGTTATTGTGCCTTGTTGCGTCTTGCAGCAAGGCATATTTTTATGGAGGAAATTATGGCTGAAGAAAAGATCATCATGGATTCGCAGACAATGGGCAGAACCCTCGCGAGACTTTCACACGAAATAATCGAACGCAACGAGGACGACTCAACGCTCTGCTTAGTGGGAATAAGGCGCAGGGGAGTGCCGATAGCGAAAATGCTCACGGCTAATATAGAAAAATCCTCCGGCATAAAAGTCGAGACGGGCGAACTTGATATCACGCTCTACCGCGACGACCTGACCGAAAGATATACCGAGCCGCATATCAACGGAACGGTCATAGACTTCGATGTCAACGGAAAGAACATTATCTTGGTTGATGATGTCCTTTTCACGGGAAGAACGGCGAGAGCCGCCATGGACGCGCTCATAGAACTCGGCAGACCTGCAAAAATACAGCTCGCGGTCGTGGTCGACAGGGGACATAGGGAGCTTCCGATATGCGCCAACTATGTCGGAAAGAACATCCCGACCTCGAAGGATGAATTCATAAGCGTCAGGCTCGACGCGGTCGACGGCAAAACAGAGGTTGCGCTGTCAAAAAAGTAAATTTGGCTTGAAAAGCTGAAAATATAATAATTAAAACGGGAGGACGTCAACATGAAACTTACCTATGACGTAAAAGACAAACCTAAATTCGGTCAATTGATCGTCTTTGCATTCCAGCAGCTGCTTGCAATCCTTGCGGCAACGATCGCCGTTCCGACCATAATCCAGAACGGTATGTCACAGTCGGCCGCTCTTTTCGGAGCAGGCGTCGGAACAATAGTTTATCTCCTTTTCACTAAGTTCAGAAGCCCGGTTTTCCTCGGTTCTTCGTTCGCTTTCCTCGGCTCCATGGCGGCAGCATTCGCAGGCGCTGTTTCAAACTCCGCCGGTCACGCAGGCTTGATAATCGGCGCGGCTTTCGCAGGTCTTGTTTATGTTGTCATCGCCCTTGTTGTTAAATTCGCAGGTGTTGACTGGGTCGACAAGCTCATGCCCAAACAGGTTATCGGACCCACAGTCGCTATCATCGGTCTTTCCCTCGCCGGAAACGCTGTCGGCGATGTCCTCAAGTTCGCTGAGAACAACGGTTCTGGGTACGAAATGAGCGCTAAGGGCTGGATCGGACTTGTCTGCGGCCTCGTCACTCTCCTGACGGTCATGATCTGCTCGGTCTTCGGCAAGAAGATGGCTAAGCTTATCCCGTTCATCATCGGTATCCTCGCAGGCTATGCGGTCGCCGCGATCTTCACGGTCATAGGTCTCAAGACAGGCAACGAAACCCTTCAGATAATCGACTTCTCACTCTTCAACAATATGCAGTGGTACCCCGACTTCACCTTCCTCGAGGCGGCTAAGGGCTTCAAGGAAATCGACGGAACTTATATAGGTACACTCGCAGTTGCGTACGTCCCGGTAGCGTTCGTCGTCTTCGCCGAACACATCGCCGACCACAAGAACCTCTCGTCAATCATAGAAAAAGACCTCCTCAAGGAGCCGGGTCTCCACAGAACACTCCTCGGTGACGGCGTCGGCTCGATCTGCGGCGCGATCTTCGGCGGCTGCCCGAACACGACCTACGGCGAATCGGTCGGCTGCGTAGCTATCACAGGCAACGCCTCGGTCGTAACTATCCTCGCAACGGCGGTCATGGCGATAGCGATCTCCTTCTTCGCTCCGTTCGTCACCTTCCTCGCGACAATCCCGAGCTGCGTCATGGGCGGCGTATGCATCACACTCTACGGCTTCATCGCAGTCAGCGGTCTCAAGATGGTTCAGAAAGTTGACCTCGACCAGAACAAGAACCTGTTCGTCGTCTCAACCATACTCATCACGGGTATCGGCGGCATGGCTCTCAAGATCGGCAAGGTCACGCTCACAGAGGTCGCAACCGCTCTCATCCTCGGCATAATCGTCAACCTCATCCTCTCCCGTAAAAAAGACGAAGCCCCGGCAGAAGCAGTCGAAGAGACAGCAGAAGCTCAGGTTAAATAAAATCAGCTTAAAAGATAGAACCGCGCCGCACCGATAAATCGGTGCGGCGCTTTTTACGGTTGTACTGTGCAACGGAGCGACTGTTCGCGCACTCCCAACGGCTTCCGCCGCCGCGAGCACCCTCACAGCCGCTGCGGCGCCTTCGGCGCCGCAGCTTCCGCCCAACAAACAAAAAAACTCCACCCAAAAACGGGTGGAGTCAATTTTAACACTCGAGTGTCAAAATTTTAATTATTCAGCTTCTGTGCCGTCCCAGCCTGTCTCCTGCTTGAAAACATGAAGGATGAGCTTGTAGATAGCTCTGAATACTTCCTTGAACTTAAGCATCATCTCTGCCATTGTGTGTGCCTCCCTTCTGCTGTTTGATAAAATAAGTTGATCTTAGATCTCAATTATTCACCCTTGTTCTCTTCGTCCATCTTCTTGAAGAAATCAAGAACTGCCTGCCAGAGAGCTCTGAGAGTCTGATCGATAACTGCCCAAATCTTTGCGTAATCCATTATTCTGAACTCCTTTCATATTATGTTGAGAAAGACCTATGTCTTTCTTTCGTGAGTATAATATCACATATGGTTCAAATTGTCAACGGTTTATTCAAAAAAATTTCACTTTTTCGTGCAAATTAATATTTTCTAATATTTTTGCGTGCTATTGCCTTTGTGTTGAATAATTATAAGAAAACATGGCCTGCTTTTGTATATTTTGTCAGACTTTTCCGGGGCGCATCGCAATTAGTGTCGCTTTGTCGGCGGCTTTTCCAAAAATCGACAAGGCTCGACGTGATAATTATTTAATTTCTGTGAACGGCTGTCGGACAAATCCAAGCCCGAACGGTGGCTTTGAATTGCCGTATAACTAAAAAATCCCCTCCGTTTTCGGGAGGGGGACAGGTTCGCCGTTTATTCCGCTTTTTCGGTCTGAGCGGTTTCTTCCTTGGCTTCTTCGCCGTCTTTCTTCTCGTCCTCGATTATCGGGAGGTCCGTCAGCTCGACTCTTTCGCCCTTGAACTTCATCCTGCCGATTATCGGGAACCTGAAATATCCCTCGGCTTCCGTCTCGCCGAATGTCAGCGAAATTTTGACTTTCATTCCGGGCATCTCGTCCATCGCGATCTCCGCGTTTATCGTGTCGCCGTCGAGCGTCAGCTGATCCGTGACTGCTTTCGGGAACTGCTTGAGTCCCTTTTCCGTGACCGCGAAAAGCTCGAAAGAGCCGTCGTCCGCGACGTTTATCTGACCCGTGAGGTCCTCATGCATGAACATATTGTTGATGTGAAGCAGCCATCTGCTTGTTTCTATCATAAAAAATTCTCCCTTTCCGTTTGCCGAACTTTCGGTACGAAGAAATTCCCGCATACCCTAAACGAAAGCCCGACAGATGATTTTATCTGATTTTATCATGTTTCGCCGCAATAATCAAGTCATTGGCGAAGACCTTTCGGATAGTGGTTTTTCGCCGTGCCGTTGACCGCCTTGACGCCGCCGACCGCGCAGCCGCAGACCGTGACTGCCGCCCATCCGTTATCGCAGCCGCATGGGAAGCTTTCGCCGTGCAGGAACTTTCGAAGCTCGTCGCTGTCGGGCGCAAGGTCGATCCTGCGCTTGAAATTGCCGCCGAGAGCCGAAAAAAGCTGATGATGCGGCTGAATATATCCTTTCCTGATCTCGCCGACCGTCACGCCGAGGGAAAACGCCGCCTTTTCGGGAACGGCAAAATCGGGCGTGAAATAGACGGGAACATCCTTGTTGAAAGAAATGTGCGACGGCTCGAAGTCCGTGAGAATACTATCCATAAATTCAAGTACGCCCCGGTCGGGTGCTTTTTGGACTTTCCGCTCGCATTTTGAGTCTGACTGCTTGAGAAGTCTGCTTTTGAGAACGGCGGCGAACTGCCCCTCGCCCTTTCCCTTGTGAGGATAAAACCGACGGCAGAATTTGATGTTTTCCGCCCGACAGCCGTCAAACTCAACGCCGTCGCAGGTGCTTTCCTCGACCGCCTTATTCGCCCGTACCAATTCAAATTCCGGGTGGTTCAGCAGGAAATCGTCAACGACCATCTCATTTTCCTCAAGCGAAAATGTGCAGGTCGCGTATAGTATAACTCCGCCGTCCCTGACGCATTTCGCCGCATTTTCGAGTATGGCTTTCTGCCGCTCGGCGCATTTTCTGACATTTTCGGCGCTCCATTCGTTTACGGCGTCGCCGTCTTTTCTGAACATTCCCTCGCCCGAACAGGGGGCGTCGACCGTCACGAGGTCAAAGCGCTTCGGGAACAGCGCCGCCAGCCTGTCCGTGTCGGCGCAGGTCGTGACCGTGTTGCGAAAGCCCATGCGCTCGATGTTTCCCGTCAGAACCCGACAGCGCGACGGAACTATCTCGTTCGACACAAGCACGCTGTTTTCGCTTAGCTTGTTGCGGATCTGCGACGACTTTCCGCCCGGCGAAGCGCACATATCAAGGACGTTCCACCCGGGGTCTATGTCAACGCATTCCGCCGGCATCATCGCCGCGGGCTCCTGAACATATATCATTCCGGCGTGAAAGAACGGATGCGAGCCGATTTTTTCTTTGTCAAGATAAAATCCCGTTTCGCAGTACGGGATCCTTTCTCCGCCGAGAACGCCGAGCTTCATAAAATCCTCAACGCTTATCTTGTTCGTGTTCACTCTGTATGCCCTGACGGGCTTGGAATTCACCGCCTGCTCATATAAAGAATATTCGCTTCCGAGCAGGGCTTTCATTCTGACAACAAATTCTTCGGGTAAGTTCTTCATTCTTTCTCCCACTCTCCCGTCATGCCGAATTCGGCGGTCAGCATACACATTGATACGGCGG
>USMJ01000115.1 GCA_900555805.1 uncultured Oscillospiraceae bacterium
ATATCATAGGTACTCGAGTGACAAATTCCCCGTCGGCACCAATGGGAGGCATACCTATTACAATAAATAATATATATATACACTCCGCATTAACGGCTTATCGCCGCGCCTGCAAGAAGATTTGTCAATTCAAATAAAATTTCCCTTTTGACCTAAAGGGTTTTGCAAAGATTATTTCTTTGCGGCTTTCGGACGCTTAGCGCCGTACTTTGAACGACCCTGCATTCTTCCGTTAACGCCCTGAGTATCGAGCGTACCGCGGATGATGTGGTAACGAACACCGGGAAGGTCCTTAACACGGCCGCCTCTGATGAGGACAACGCTGTGCTCCTGAAGATTGTGGCCCACGCCGGGAATGTAAGCCGAGACTTCGATTCCGTTTGTGAGACGAACTCTCGCTATCTTACGAAGGGCTGAGTTCGGCTTCTTCGGTGTTGCCGTCTTAACAGCTGTGCAGACGCCTCTCTTCTGGGGTGAATCGTTATTTGTCATAACGTTCTTCTTTGAGTTGAGACCCTTTAAAAGAGCGGGAGCCTTAGCCTTTTTCTCGACGGTTTCTCTGCCGTTTCTGACTAACTGGTTAAAGGTTGGCAATTATGGCATCTCCTTTCCTTAATGATATATATGCATAGGGTGACGCGCGAAAAAGCGCTTCACCTCTCGGCAACTTTCTGACATGACGATATGTTAGGTCCGAAATTAGACCTAACACACCATCATACATTATCGCATTGTATCATAGCGGCAAATTTCTGTCAACAGTTTTTACAAAATTTTGCCTAAAAAATCGTCGTCCGTCTCGGGTTCTTCCTCTTCTTCGCCCTCCATATGGATCTTGACGTCGCCGTAGCACTTCATACCTGTGCCCGACGGAAGAAGCTTACCGATGATAACATTTTCCTTAAGACCGAGCAGCGGATCGCTCTTGCCTCTGATAGCGGCGTCCGTGAGAACTCTTGTCGTCTCCTGGAACGAAGCCGCCGAAAGGAAGGATTCCGTAGCAAGCGAAGCCTTTGTGATACCCATGATTATGGGCGAAGATGTCGCCGGTTTGTATTCCTCGCCGGTCTCTTCAGCCTTGGCAGCAAGCTCGGCATTCTTCTTCTCAAACTCGCTCTTGTCGACAACCGCGTTCGGGAGCATACCCGTATCACCGGGATCATCAACTCGGATCTTACGCATCATCTGGTGTACAATAACTTCAATGTGTTTATCGTTGATATCAACACCCTGCATACGGTAAGTGCGCTGTACTTCACGGATAAGGTAATCGTGAACAGCGTCAACGCCCATGACATCGAGAAGATCCTTGGGATAAATCGAGCCTTCGGTCAGGGTCTCGCCCTTGACGACATGCTGACCCTCGATGACTCTCGGACGCGCGCCGAAGGTCAGGAAATAGGTCTTTTCTTCGCCCGTCTCCTCGTTCGTGACGACGATGTGGGTGTTCTTCTTTATCTCCTGGAACGAAACGACGCCGTCGATTTCGCTGAGTATGGCAAGGCTCTTGGGCTTTCTGGCTTCGAAAAGTTCTTCGACACGGGGAAGACCCTGTGTGATATCCGAACCTGAAGCGACACCGCCCGTATGGAACGTTCTCATCGTCAGCTGTGTACCGGGTTCACCGATGGACTGCGCGGCGATGATACCGACAGCCTCGCCGACCGTTACCGGCTGACCTGTGGCAAGGTTTGAGCCGTAGCACTTGATACAAGCGCCGTGCTCCGTCTTACAGGTGAGAAGCGATCTTATCTTGATTCTTCTTGTCTTTCTGGCTTCTTCTCTGTCGAGGCCTGCCGCGAGAGCCGCCTCAAACTTGGTGTTGAGATAATCGTCAACTATCTTAGCGTCGGCTTCGGTCATCATGTGATCGTTATCCATGATAAGCTCGCCGTCGTCGCTTACAAGCGGAGCGAAAAGATATCGGCCTGTCAGACGCTCCGACAAAGGCTCGATAACGCCGTTGCCGTCCATGATGTCATAGACTTCGATGCCGTCTGTGCAGCCGCAATCCTCTTCTCTGATGATAACGTCCTGCGAAACATCAACGAGACGACGGGTCAGATAACCCGAGTCAGCCGTACGCAGAGCCGTATCAGCAAGACCTTTTCTTGCGCCACGGGCGGATATGAAGTACTCCTGAACCGTTAAGCCTTCACGGTAGTTAGCTCTGATGGGAACTTCGATCGTTTTACCGGCTGTGTTAGCGATAAGACCACGCATACCTGCGAGCTGACGAAGCTGTGATTCCGAACCACGGGCACCGGAATCAAGCATCATGTAGATCGGGTTGAACTTTTCATGCTCTCTGAAGTTCTGGGTCAGTTCGTTTGCGACTTCTGTCGTACAGGCGTCCCAAGCCTTGATGACCTGGCTTGATCTGTCCTGATTACTGAGAAGACCTCTGTTATACTTGCGGTTGATCTCGTCAACGATAGCTTCGGTATTATCGAGTATCTCTTTCTTTCTCGGCGGTATTGTCGCGTCGCAGACAGCAACGGTGATACCGCTCTTTGTTGAATATTTGTATCCCTGGTTTTTGATATTGTCAAGAACCTCTGCCGTGACAGATGTTCCGTGCTTTCTTATACACTTGTCGATGATCTTTCCGAGCATCTTCTTGCTGACAAGGAATTCGACCTCAAGTCTGAACGCGTTTTCGGGATCGCTTCTGTCGATAAATCCGAGATCCTGAGGAACGGGATTGTTGAAGATAATCTTACCGAGGGTTGTCTCGACAAGCTTTGTGACCTTCTCGCCGTTGATCTCCTTGGTCATTCTGACCTTGATTCTCGCGTGAAGTCCGATTACGCCCTCGTTATAAGCCATCTGAGCTTCGTTGACGTCTCTGAAGACCTTGCCCTCGCCTATCTCGCCCGGCTTTTCGAGCGTCAGATAGTATGAACCGAGAACCATATCCTGAGTGGGAACGGTGACGGGCTTTCCGTCCGACGGCTTCAACAGGTTGTTGGCGGCGAGCATAAGGAATCTTGCTTCCGCCTGAGCCTCCGCGGACAGCGGAACATGAACAGCCATCTGGTCGCCGTCGAAGTCGGCGTTGAACGCGGTACAAACGAGCGGGTGCAGCTTGATAGCCTTACCCTCGACAAGGATCGGTTCGAAAGCCTGAATACCGAGTCTGTGAAGTGTAGGAGCTCGGTTGAGCATGACGGGATGATCCTTGATAACGATCTCGAGTGCGTCCCAGACGCATTTATCCTGTCTTTCGACCATCTTACGGGCGATCTTGATGTGACCGGCTGCGCCGATATCGACAAGTCTCTTCATGACGAAGGGCTTGAACAGCTCGAGAGCCATGCCCTTGGGAAGACCGCACTGATAGATCTTAAGCTCGGGACCGACAACGATAACCGAACGGCCTGAATAGTCGACACGCTTACCGAGAAGGTTCTGTCTGAAACGACCCTGCTTACCTTTAAGCATATCGGAAAGCGACTTTAAGGGTCTGTTGTTCGGACCTGTGACGGGTCTGCCTCTTCTGCCGTTGTCGATAAGAGCGTCAACAGCTTCCTGAAGCATTCTCTTTTCGTTTCTTATAATGATTGACGGAGCGTCAAGCTCGAGCAATCTCTTAAGTCTGTTGTTTCTGTTGATGACCCTGCGATAGAGATCGTTAAGGTCGCTCGTTGCGAATCTGCCGCCGTCGAGCTGAACCATGGGTCTGATATCGGGCGGAATGACCGGGATAACGTCGAGGATCATCCACTCGGGTCTGTTGCCCGACTGTTTGAACGCCTCAACGACATCGAGTCTCTTAAGGATTCTCGCTCTCTTCTGTCCGCCGGCTGTTTCAAGCTCCTCGCGAAGCTCTCTGTCAAGTTCGTCGACGTCGATCTCCGAGAGAAGCTCCTTGATGGACTCTGCGCCCATACCGACCTTGAACTCTTCGTCGTCAAAGTAGTATTCCTTCAGCTCTTCATACTGTCTTTCGGTTATGACCTGACCCTTCTTGACGTTGGGTATAGAGCCGGGATTGATAACGACATTCGCCGAGAAGTAGAGAACTCTTTCGAGATCTCTGGGCGATATATCGAGCATAAGGCCCATTCTTGAGGGTATGCCCTTGAAGTACCAGATATGGGAAACGGGAGTAGCGAGTTCGATGTGACCCATTCTTTCACGTCTGACTTTCGCCTTTGTTATCTCAACTCCGCAGCGTTCGCATATTCTGCCTTTATTGCTTACTCTCTTGTACTTTCCGCAATGGCATTCCCAGTCTTTCATGGGTCCGAAGATCCTTTCGCAGAAAAGACCGTACGGCTCCGGTTTGAGAGTACGATAGTTTATAGTTTCAGGCTTAGTTACTTCGCCGTGAGACCATTCTCTGATCTGTTCGGGAGAAGCAAGACCAATTTTAATTGATTCAAAGGTAATATTTTCCATGTAAGCCGTCCCTTCCGTAAAAATCTATATAAATAGTGTCGCTCTTGAAAATTATTTATCTTCGTTGTCGTCAACGAATCCGCTTGAATATGAAGCGTCGTTGACCGTCGGGTTCATCTCGTTGAAGAAGGCCTCGAAATCGTCATCGTCGCTGCTTTCGTCTTCGTCGTCTTCGTCCTGCGCCTCATCTTTGGCGTCGAAGTCGAGATCGTCAAGCAGACTGCCGAGTTCCTTGTCGATGTCTTCGTCGGAAAGCTCCTCGTCGTCATCGTCTTCGTTCATGTCGATGTCGTCTTCGGGCTTTCTTTCCTTGTCTCTGTAAACCTGACCGAAACTGATATCCTCATCGAAATTCTGCTTGAGGTCGATTTCCTCGCCCTGTCCGTCAAGAACCTTGACATCGAGAGCCAGCGACTGAAGTTCTTTGATAAGAACCTTAAACGATTCGGGTACGCCCGGCTTGGGTACGTTATTACCTCTTGCGATCGCCTCGTAGGTCTTTACTCGGCCGACTATATCGTCCGACTTGACAGTGAGTATCTCCTGGAGAGTATAAGCCGCGCCGTAAGCTTCGAGAGCCCAAACTTCCATTTCGCCGAAACGCTGGCCGCCGAACTGGGCCTTGCCGCCCAGAGGCTGCTGGGTGACCAGGGAGTAGGGGCCGGTGGAGCGGG
>USMJ01000116.1 GCA_900555805.1 uncultured Oscillospiraceae bacterium
CGGCTGTCCAATAGGTGTCATTGCAGTTCTCTTCGGTCATCACCGAAAGCGTGTCGGTTGAATAGTCAAATACGGAATACTGCGTATATTTGAAATCGTCCGTCGTGAGCTGTCTGTCCGCGTCGATAACGGCGAGAACGAGTTGCTTTTCTTCCCACGGATAATAGCCGTGTTCACAGTTCTTGATGAACCAAGTGTAATCGGGGAAGAGGCAGGTTGAAGCGTCAATCTGTTTGTCCGGTGAGATATATTTTCCATAGCCTGCGGCGATGCGTTCGGCGATATATTCGTCCGAAAGTTTGTCATAGATCGTTGATGTTGTTGCTCCGAAAGAAGACTTCCTGACAGAAACATAGTTATCGGCGAGAACGCCTTCGTCTTTAATGCAGGGAACCATCTGTGTGCCGTATTTTGAAACGATCGCAAGATTCGTAGTCTTTCCGTCGGCCCTGGGAACCTTGATTTGTTTCATAATGTCGTCAACGTGCTTTTTAATTGTTTCGTTGTACACTGTGATTTTTTCAATGAGCCCGGCGTATTGTTTACGCTTTTCGCTGCCCTCTTTGCCGAAAGCATAATCAAGTCCGGCTTCAAAATCTTCGGGAGTGACAAGAGCCCAGTAGCAGGGAAAGGTCATCATAGTCGAAGTCGCGAGAGCGGAAATGATTCCGTATTCGATCTTGGAATAAAGAAGCTTGCGTGCGGTGTCGGTGAGGGTGTCAAGAACGCCGGTATTTGCAAGAAGCTCGATTGTCTCGATAATGAGAGGATGAACAACGAAGTTTTTCGTCACGGCGAGTTCCTTGCCGAGTCTGACAAGGCCGTTGCCGTCGATTGTGAAATCTCCGCTGATCGCTCCGCTCAAGAAGTCGGCTCCGTTGCTCGTCGCAACGCCGATTCCGAGACCCTTGATGCTGTCTGTTCCGTATTTATTGATATAAGCGAGAACGACATTTGTTCCAAGGCATTTGCTGACAATTGAAATTCTGTCGCGGCCGGTTGCTTTTTTGACTCCTTCGATATATTCGTGGAGATCGTCAGCGAGCTCGATCGGATCAAGTCGCCAGTCATACTTATATTCATAGGTATATTCTCTGTATTTTCCGTTTCCGTCGGCTAAGTCCCGGGTCATTTTTCTCTGTCTGTCGGCCTTGGCCTCTTTTCCGATTCCACAGTCGGAGCCCTCGGGAACGTTGCCGTTTTCGTCAAGTCTCACGGGAGCGAAGAGCTCACCGATCTCTTTTTCGACCGCGGCGTAATATCTGTCCCACTTGTCAAAAGCGATGCCCTCAAGAATGAACGGAAGAAGAATGTTGGCGGTAGCTTCAAGGATTTTTTCTTTATTGTCGCCCTCTCCGTCGTTGAGTAGGTTGCTTGCCTTGTCGATGCAGAATTCTTTGGTGTCGTTGTCATAATAAAGCGATCCACTGTCGCCCCCTATATAAATAACGGGATCGTCACAAGTATCCGTCAATGCCGCTTTAGCCGACGCCGGCATGGCTAACGGCAAAATCATGAGTACAGCCATAAAGACAGCCAAAAGTTTTTTCGCATTTCTTTTCATAATGTATTTCCTCCAAATGTTTTGAGGGCGCACATCCCTCATATATTCCATAGCACATAGATTATATCATTATGAAAGAATATGTTCAATCGGCATTTTGCACAAATATGAACATTGTTGCTTTTTTATGGATTTTTGTTGACGAAATTCGTCAACAATTAAAATTTTGTTCACATTTTCTTGCTATTGTTATGGCTTCCTGTAATATTTCAGCAGTTTCACTATACCCGACACTAAAAATTTTTTGTTTGATACGTTGACTTTTGGCTATTTCCACATATTCATCGCGAAATTTTGTACACTTTTAAGCTTAATCGACAAATTTCAAAAAACAGTCATATATCTGTTGACTTTTAACAAGCCGCAGACTATAACATATAATTGTTTGATATATTTTAGATAAAATTAAGGCTGTTATTTATGGAAAGAATAAGAAAAAAATCAAAAATCGATATGCTCAACGGCCCGATATGGAACAAGCTCCCTGCGTTCGCCCTGCCTGTCGCGGCGACGGCAATTTTGGAACAGCTTTTCAACGCGTCGGATATTGCCGTTGTTGGAAATTTCACGGGCGCCGCAAAGACGGCGTGCGTGGCGGCGGTCGGAGCGAACACGCCGATCATCGGTCTCATCGTCGGATTGTTTATAGGCCTCGCCCTCGGCGCGAACGTCGTTATAGCCAACGCCGTCGGAAAAGGCGATAACGACACTGTTCAAAAGGCGGTCCACACCTCGGTCGTCATGGCGTTTGTCGGCGGAATTATTGTTGCCGTACTCGGTGAGCTTTTCGCGGGAAGGATTTTAAGTTCGCTGAACGTGCCTGCCGACGTATTTCCGCTCGCTCAGTTATATTTGAGAATATATCTTCTCGGAATGCCTGTCATTCTCCTTTATAACTTCGAGGCGGCTATCTTCAGAAGTATAGGCGACACGAAGGTACCGCTCGCCGCTCTCGCAATGTCGGGCGTACTTAACGTTATATTGAATTTATTCTTCGTCGCCGTTTTAAAAATGACAGTCAACGGCGTCGCGATTGCAACGGTCATCTCGAACGCAATAAGCTCGGCGATCCTGTTCTTCAGGCTCATCAAAACGGATAAATGCGTCAAGGTCGAGGTGAAAAAGCTCAGAATTGACCTGCGCTGTCTTGGTCAGATAGTCAAGATCGGCTTGCCGGCAGGCATTCAGAGCGCCGTTTTCGCGATATCGAATATCATAATCCAGTCGGCGGTCAACAGTCTCGGAACGGCGGTCATGGCGGCTTCAAGTGCGGCATACAATGTTGAGATCTTCGCCTACGACGTGATGAACTCATTCAGCCAAGCCTGCACGACATTTGTCGGACAGAACTACGGTGCGGGAAAGATCGACCGCTGCAAAAAAACGCTGGCGCTGTGTCTCCTTGAAGATTCGATAGCTTCGGCGTCGGCGATAGCGATCGTCCTCCTTTCGGGCAGGCTTCTTCTGTCGTTCTTCAACAGAGATCCCGAGGTCATCGAAATCGGTTTCGTCAGGCTGAAATACATCTTCTTCGCCTACATTTTCAGCATGATCTACGAAATTCTGTCAGGCTATATGCGCGGCTACGGAATCTCGCTTGTGCCCGCGATACTGACAACGGTTGGAATCTGTGGCGTGAGAATAGTGTGGATCAAGACCGTTTTCGTCACGAGCAAAACATTCAAGACGATCATGACGGCTTACCCGATAAGCCTTGCGACGACGGCGGTTCTGATGTTCATTGCCCTGCTCGCCTATCGGCCTGCGAAACGGTTCGCGCAGGAAGAAACAATCACGGCATAAATCAAATCGTCCTCCCGAAATCGGGAGGATATTTTTATACCATTATATATGGGGTACGCTCGGAGTGAGTGCTTTAGGAAAGTTTCGGCTTTAGCTGCGGGTCGTTTCTTTATGTTAGTTTGGGCGGTGATATCGTGGCTGCGCCCATCAAAAATTCATCTCATGTTCTGTTAATACCACTCTATCGCAAAATAAACAACATTCGGCCAGCACAGTGTTTAGTTTCCAATAGCAAAATTGCGAAAAGCAGAAATTTCGGTGTACTTTTAAAATATTTTATTGACAAATCATTATTGCTTTGTTAAAATAATTGTAACAAATAAAAGGACGGTGCAACTATGAAGAAAATTATTTCTGTTTTACTTGTCGGGATAATGGTTTTCAGCCTGTTTATCCCTGCATTTGCGGTTCCGCTTGAGACCTCCGGCTCGAAATATCCGATGGTCTATTTCAGAGGAAACAGCGAGGATATTATTGACGAAGACGGAAATGTCGTTTATGACTTCGACGTCGAAGGCGAAGAAATAAAGGAAATGGCGAAGAAAATCCTCCCTTATTTCGCTAAAGCATACGTCACAGGCAACTTTGACGAATATTATAAAGTGTTCGGCGAAGAGATGGCTAAGCTTTATGACAGATGCCTGCTCGACGGAAACGGCGACCCGAAATACGGCACGGGTATTTCCGAATATCAGAAGCAAGCCAACATCACCGAAATGAACACGAATTACATCAGAAGTAACGGCAAGTTCAACATCAACAGCTACGACTTCGCGAACGACTGGAGACTTGATCCGCTCGCAACCGTCGACGATGTTGAAGCCTATATCGACGGCATCCTCAAGGTCACGGGCAAAGACAAGGTCACACTTATTTGCAAGTGTCTCGGCGGCGACCTCATACTCGCCTATCTCGCGAAGTACGGTACGAAAAAAATTAACGCTGTATGTTTCGGCTCGACCGTCGCTTTCGGCGGCGACCTCGTCAACGACACATTCTCGGGTCATATGAACTTTGACAGCAACAGCATAGACCGTTTCGCAAGCGACGATTTTCTCGCGAAACTCATGAAAAACTCCGACAAGGTCGTGTTTGACTTCATAAAGGAAACAGTCAGTCTCGCCAATGTGGCAGGTATTCTCGGCGGCGCAAGCGACGTTTTCATGAAGCAGCTCTACAACAAGCTTTATGCAGGTCTCGTTCCTGCGCTCGCGACCTCGACCTATGCGACATGGCCCGGTTATTGGACTATGGTCACTGCCGACAGATACGAAGAAACAAAAGCTTTCGTTTTCGGCGATGAAAACAGCAAAAAATATAAAGAGTACGCCGGACTTATCGCAAAGCTCGACAATTACGACAAGCAGGTACGTCAGCGCATACCCGAAATTTTAAAGAACGCTGAAGCGGACGGCGTAAACATTTGCATAGTCGCCAAATACGGCTTCCAGATGCCGCCGGTTATTGAGTCTTCAAACGAACAGGGCGATGTCTGGACGACAACAAGATACGCTTCTCTCGGCGGAACTCTTTCGAAGATCGGAACGACTTTAAGCGATGAATATATCGAATCCCGCAAGGCTCTCGGCTTTGAAAAGTACATATCTCCCGATAAGCAAGTAGACGCTTCGACATGCTTATTCCCCGAATACACATGGTTCATAAAGGGCGCTATCCATGACGACTGGACAAA
>USMJ01000117.1 GCA_900555805.1 uncultured Oscillospiraceae bacterium
GATATCCCCGACACGCCGACGACGAGCAATGACGACGATCCCGACGGAACGACCGAGCCGCCGAAAGCGACGAATAACGGCAGCACCACCGAACCGCCCAAGACGACGGAGAACACAACAAACAGCGACACGACAAAGGCACCTCAGCAGACGCAGACCCTCGGCGGTATACTCGTCGCAGGAAATGCTGCCTACGAGTACTACAACTTCGTTCAGAAGGTAGCCGACTCGTACGCAAAACACGTCAACTATCTCGCAAAGCAGATCGAAAAATCGGGTTCGGGAGCCAAGGTTTACGACATCCTTGTTCCGACAAGCATAGACATCACGCTCGACGACAGCACGAGACACTCCGTCAACACCTCGGATCAGCAGAAGGCGATAAAATATATCTACGGCTCGATGACGGACAAGGTCAAGACGGTCAACATCTATGACACGCTCAAGGCTCACAAGAACGACTATATCTACTACAGAACCGACCACCACTGGACGGCGCTCGGCGCATACTACGCCTATGAGAAATTCTGTCAGGATAAGGGAATAACGCCCGTACCGCTGAGCAGCTACGACGAGAAAGACTACGGTAAGTTCCTCGGCTCGTTCTATAACGACACAAACAAGAATAAGAAGCTCGAAAAGCATGCCGACAAGCTCATCGCTTATCAGCCGAGATATTCGACCGAAATGACATACACCGACACCAAGGGCAACAAGATCAAGTGGCCGCTTGTCAATGACGTTTCAAATTACGCCATCAGCTATAAGTACGGCGCATTCGCGGCAGGCGACAACCCGTTCACCAAGGTTATAAACAACGATCTTAAGAACAACACCTCATGCGTTGTCATCAAGGAAAGCTTCGGTAACGCAATGATCCCGTTCCTCGCAGGCAGCTATCATAAGGTCTATGTCATCGACTACAGAACCTGGAAGGGCAGCATTTCCGAGTTCGTCAAGGAAAAAGGCATTCAGGACGTTATATTCATCAACAACATGTCGGCGACAAGAGCCGATCCGCTCGTCACAAAGCTCGGCGGAATCTGCAAATAAAGAAAGGGCGTAAGCTATGGTCAGACATATAGTCATGTGGAAGTTCAAGGATGAAGCGGAGGGCTTGACCAAGAAAGAGAATCTTCTTAAGGTCAAGGCTATGCTTGAGGCTCTGCCCGAAAAGATAGACCTTATCCGCCGAATGGAGGTCCATCTCAACGAAAATGACAACGGCAAGAATTTCGACGCCGTTCTCATCAGCGAGTTTGATTCTCTTGACGATGTGAAAAGATATAGGGTACACCCCGACCATGTCAAAATATCGCAGTATGTCTCTCTCGTCAGGCTTGACAGGGTGAGCGCAGACTATACCGTCTGAAACTCGGCTTATATTTCAGTTTATTGCGCCGCAGTCCTCATCGGACTGCGGCGTCGCTGCGCGTTCTGATAGGTATGATAAAACCTGCGAACAGTTATTTTCGCTCAGTTTCTGCTGCTGCGAAAGGGCGGGGCATCGAACCCCGCCCTTTCGCCCGCCCGCTCCGCGGGCGGGTTTCCGCCACCCATAACCATAATACGACTAATATTCAACACTTCGACCGATTCCGACTAATAGACAACTGTTAATCTTTAACAATCTGTTAATCTTCCCACAAACTATATACAAACATTTTTGAGTGTGGTACAATATGCAACAGATTTTAATAGATCTCCTGCGTAATTTTGTTTATTTTATGCATCAAATCTAACAAAGTTATAAACGAAGATAATTGGGAGGATAAAACGTTGAACAAAATCATTGAGAACCATCAGCAAGAGCTTGACAAATGCACGGACTATGCGGTTAAAACAATAACCGAGATATGTGATACAATAGGTCCCCGTGAATCTGCAAGCAAGGAAGAAAGAAAAGCCCAGAAATACTGGGAGAACGAAATGAAGCAGTACGCCGACAAGGTTGAGGTCGAAGAATTCGACGTTCACCCCCACGCTTTCATGGGTTGGGTCGCTCTTGACGCGACGCTCATGCTCGTCGGTATGGTATGCTTCTATTTCAAACTTCCGATCGTTACGCTCATCACATCTATCGCCGCGGTTATCTGCATGGCATGCGAGTTCCTGTTCTACAGACAGTTCCTCGATCCGTTATTTAAAAAGCAGACATCATGCAATGTCATAGGCACACGCAAACCCACAGGCGAAGTTAAGCGCAGAATTATATTCAGCGGTCACTGCGACTCAAGTTGGGAGTGGTTCTTCACATATAAGGGCGGCGCTGTTTTCCTTAAGTTCATGCTTGTTCCCTCGATCGTCGGTCTTATCACTGTCACGATCGTCTCGCTCGTCACTGTTATCATGGCCGGCCCGACGGCTCTTGTCGAAAGCGGCTTCGTCCATGTCATGAGCTATGTTCAGCTCATATTCGTTCCGTTCTTTATCGCTCTCTACTTCTTCGTCAACTGGAAACAGATCGTTCACGGCGCAAACGATAACCTTACAGGCTGCGCGGCTTCCGTTTCGGTTCTCAAGTATCTTGAAGAAAACGATATCCGTTTCGAAAACACAGAAGTTATCGCCATGACCTCAGGCTGTGAGGAAGCAGGTCTCAGAGGCGCTCACGCATACACAAAGCGCCACCTCAAGGATCTTCATGAGATCCCGAGCGTTTACTTCGGTATGGATACGCTCACCGACTTCGACGATATGGCTATATACAACCGCGATATGACAGGCACTGTCAGAAACGACCAGAGAGTCTGCAATCTCATGAAGGCCGGCAGTATCAAGGCAGGTCTTGACCTTCCGTTCAGAGTTGTCTTCTTCGGCGCTTCCGACGCCGCCGCCGTTTCAAAGTTCGGCGTTCCCGCCGCTACGCTCGCAGCAATGGATCCCGCTCCGGCGAGATATTATCACACAAGACTTGACAAACCCGACAAGCTCGTTCCCAAGTCAATCAGAGCCGGTATCGACACCTGTATCCAGTCACTTTATATATTTGACGAACAAGGCTTGCAAAACGAATACAAATAAGTTAAAATATAGACCGACGCTTAATGTGTCGGTCTAGCTTTTAGACCGAGACGCTTAATTTTTTCGGTACGCACTCACTTCCTGCGTACATAAAAGCAAAACGCGGCACAGTAAAATATCAAAAGGAGAACATATTTATGAAAAATGTTAAGTTCTGCCCCATATGCGAGGCAAAGAAGATAATCCGCTCTTTTCAGCTGAACACACCGGCGACAAAGGGCTACGACAACGGCGCGGCTCTCACTCCGCCGATGGGCTGGTCGAGCTGGAACCTTTTCAGAGACAAGATCAGCGAGGAACTCATCAAGGAGATCGCCGAAGCCATGGATAAAAGCGGCCTCAAGGCGGCAGGCTATCAGTATGTCAACATAGACGACTGCTGGCAGAGCTCGTCGAGAGACGAAAACGGAAAACTTCAGGCGGATATGATAAACTTCCCGTCGGGCATAAAGGCTCTCAGCGACTATGTCAATTCGCTCGGTCTGAAGCTCGGTATATATTCGTCGAACGGAACTCTCACCTGCGAAGACTATCCGGCGACGCTCGGCCATGAGACTGTCGACGCCGACACGTTCGCCGAGTGGGGCGTCGAATATTTCAAGCAGGATTTCTGCCACAATGTTCCCATTTCGACCAAGGCCCCCTACATAATCAAGATAGGAGTCGGCAAGAAGTATGAGAAAGACGTCTGTATAAAATACGCTTCGGAAGCTGTTCTGACAGGCGGCGCAAGACTTATCGAGGATAACTCCGTCGACGGTTGCCGCTATATCAAGGGACTTTGCAGCCACAACGGAACGCTTGAATTCAACGAAGTGACTGTTCCCGAGGACGGCGACTATGTTCTCACGCTCACGATAAGAAAGAGCGGAACGGAGGATAAGTTCCTCATGATATGCGTCAACGGAACGGACGAATATCAGCTTTACGCTCCCGGAACAAAGTCTCCGACGCCAGAGGGCAGGCTTCAGCTTGAGATAAAGCTCAAGGCAGGCAAGAACTCCATAAAGATGTATAACCCGATAGGCTCGAAGATGGACAGCGCCTTCTTCCAGTATAAATACATGGGAGAAGAACTCAAGAGAGCGACAAGAGAATACGCCGAAAAGAACGGCGTACCCGAGAAGAAGATAGTTTATTCTATCTGTGAGTGGGGCTTCCGTTCACCGTGGAAGTGGGGCAGAGAAGCCGGAAACCTTTGGCGTACCACACCGGATATAAGACCCGTCTGGGCGAGCGTTCTGTCAATTTATGAAAGAAACGTTAGACTCTGGAAATACGCAGGCGTAGGCGGCTGGAACGACCCCGATATGCTCGAAGTCGGCAACGGCAATCTGACATACGAAGAAAACAAGAGCCACTTCTCTCTGTGGTGCATGATGTGCGCTCCGCTTATTCTCGGCAACGACATCAGAAAGTTCGTCAAGCCCGACGGTTCAATTGATACCGACAGCAAGACATATCAGATACTCACAAACAAGTATCTCATTTCGATCGATCAGGACGCTCTGGGCGTACAGTGCAGAAAGGCAAGCGGCTTCACAAAGTCGCCGCTTATCGACGTTCTTATCAAGCCCCTTTCGGGCGCAAGAGCGGCAGTCTGCGTTTTCAACAAGGATTCGAAGCCGGCCAACATTGAACTCGACATAAACAAGATCGCCGATTTCGCAGGCGTAGATCTCCCGAAGAAGTCGTCATATCATATAACCGATTGTTGGGGCGAGAGAATTTTCGACGCCGCCAAGATCAAGGCCGAGCCCGATAAGCACGGAGTTGAGGTATTCATCATAGAATAAAATTCGTTTGTATGCTCACAACGGCAGTCACTTAAAAGTGACTGCCGTTTTTCGCTGAGGTCGCCCTATTTCGGTTCGGTGCTTGAGGGAAGTCTGTGCGAGGGGGCAAAATCTTCTGCGCTTCGCGCAGAAGTGCGCCGCCTGCGGCGGCGCGTTTCGCCTTCGGCGAAACATTTTGCCCCCGAGGCAGTGACTTCCCACTGTGATACAGCCTCGGACG
>USMJ01000118.1 GCA_900555805.1 uncultured Oscillospiraceae bacterium
CGCCAACGCGCCGGGGCTTGAACGAGCGCGGACTTGTGCAGCTTGCTTCGCAAGCCGTTCCCTCACTCTATTTAATTAGCCTGTTCATACACTGCGGTGTGGCTTATTGTAGGTTTTGTTCGCTTGACAGGCTTTTTATCTTAGGTTGGTTTTATTTTTCCGTCGGTTTGCAAACAGCGGAAAGTTTTAATAAAAAGGTCGGTCTGATCTGCGGCGTCCGTATGGCCCACCAACGGCTAACGCCATCGGTGGGCACACCCGACCGCCGTGAGCAAGTCCCTGCGAAACTCAAATTTTTCTTCTCGAGTGCTCCGCGGCACTCACCGCCCTGACGGGCGGCTACCGCGCCGCTGTTTTCATCTCCGCCGCGATCAACCGAGCACAAACTCCCTGCAAGCCGTAAGCCCATGCAACGGCGAGCTTACTCGCGCACTCCGCTCCGCTTTGCTACGGGAGCACACTCGCAAACTCGTGCGGCTACGCCGCTATTTTTCTCCCCACATAAAACCAAACCCGACAGCAAGCTGTCGGGTTTAACTTTATCCTATTCGGTTTTATCTTCTAACAAGATTGAATATGATAACTCTGTTATCTTCAAGAACAATGTTCGATGAGCCGTAGATCTCGTTTTGCAGCATTTGCGCTACCTTCGGATAATCCTGAACGACTATGCTCTGTTTCAGTCCCGACGGAAGTCTTATTGTCGGCGTTCTGAAGATATCGGGATCGGTTATCTTGATCTGTTCGATATCATAGTTCAGCCAGCCGTTCGCGAGTGCTCTCGCCGCGTAGCCGATTATCTCGGTCTTGGTCATGTCCGTTCTGAAATATTTGAAAACCTTGTTGAGCATATCCGTCAGCTGTGACATTGACGCGCCCTTGCAGCTGTTCATGAACGCCATGATGACCTGACGCTGTCTGCGTGTTCGGCTGACGTCAGCGTCGGCGTCGGAATGTCTTTGTCTCGCGAAATAGAACGCCTGCTTGCCGTTAAGAAGAACGTTTTCGCCGACAGGGCATTCGAGCTGCCACTCTCTCATCATGTTCTTTGATTCGTATTCCTGAACGTCAACCCTGATTCCGCCGACGGCGTCAACAAGGTTCTGGAACGACTTGAAGTCCGTGACGACATAGTGGTTGATCTTGATCTTGAAGACCTTTTCGATGGTCTCCACCGTGCATTTCGCCGACTTGCCGTAGAAATACGCGCAGTTCATCTTGTTATAATACTCTTTGCCCTCGGGCGTTACAAAGTACACCCAGCTGTCGCGGAAGAACGAAACCATGTGGATCTTTTTCGTCTTCGTGTTAAGGGAAACGAGCATCATCGTGTCGCTTCGTCCTCCCTCTTCAAGGCCGTGTTTCGAGTCAAGACCTAAGAGAAGAACATTGATAACGTTTCTCGAACTCATCGGTTCGCCTGCGTTATACCATTGTTTGACGTAGTCGTTGAGACCGCTCGCCGAACCTACCGCCGAGAAGAGGTCGTAATCGTCCTCGTCATAGATGACGTCTTTCTGTCCGCTCGGTTCAGCCTGGGCGGGTTTGGTTGTCGTCGGTTCATCCTCGACCTTGTCAAGGACGGCGTTGACGAAGCCGTAACCCACGCCGACGATGAGCATAACGAAACAGACGATAGCGTAGCCGAGCTTGGCTCTTCTGCGCTTGTTTTTCCACAGGCTGACGAAGAAATTCATCTTTTCTTCCTCCTGCGGCTCGTCGGGGTCGCTCACCGGTTCTTCTTCGGAAACATCATCTTTCAAAGAAGCTTCTTCGGGCTCGTAGTTGCTGCTGAAATCCTCAAACTCGAGCTTCTCCTCGGTCGGCCGCGAGCTTAAAACTTTCTCGTCAGCATTCGCTTCCCCGTACCTATCGGCGGTATTATTCGCTGCGCCGAAATTTTTGAAAAATTTGTTGTCTCCGTCGTCGGTTCTCATTCGCTCGCGCTCCGCGTCCTCGGGAGCGGAAAACTTCTTTTCGTTTTCGTCGAAACCGTCGTTTCCGATAATTTTCATTTTTTCACATCCCTACAAATTTAATGGATTATTCCTGCTCTGCGTCGGTTTCGGCAGGGGTCTCGCTGCCTTCCTCTTTCTCTTCTTCGCTTTCCTGCGCGGTTTCCACCGCCGCTACAGATACGATCTTTTCATTTTCATTGACCTTCATGACCCTGACACCCTTCGCGCCTCTGGCGACGGTGTTGATCTGCGAAGCGGGAATACGAATGATTATACCATCTGACGATATAATAATCAAGTCGTTTTCGTCATCAATTATATTTATTGACGCTACAAGTCCGAATTTATCGGTTTTGTAGTTCTTGACGCCCTTGCCGCCTCTCGACTGCAGGCGATAATCCTCGGGATTGCTCAGGCGGCCGTAGCCTGTTTCGGTGACGGTGAGAATTTTCTTCGTTTCGTCGATGATTCCCATTCCGACGACCTCGTCGCCCTCTCTGAGGGTGATGGCTTTGACGCCCCTCGCGGTTCTGCCCATCTCTCTGGCGTCGCTCTCCTTGAATCTGATGCTCATGCCGCCTCTTGTGGCGACGACGACGTCGCTGTCGCCCTTTGTGAGCTTGACCCAAGCCAATTCGTCGTCATCGTCGAGGTTAATGGCGATGACGCCCGACTTTCTTAAGTTTTTGTACGCGTCGAGACTTGTTCTCTTTATAATTCCCTTCCGCGTGACCATAACGAGATATTGACCGTCGTCGTAGTCGGGAATCTGAATCATTGCGCTGATTTTTTCGTCCGTTTCTATCGGCAGAAGATTTATTATATTCGTTCCGCGGCTCGTTCTGCTGCCCTCGGGAATCTCATATCCCTTGAGCCTGTAAGCCTTGCCCTTGGAGGTGAAGAACATGATATAGTCATGAGTTCCGCAGGTGAACATCGTCGTAGCGACGTCCTCTTCGCGGCGGTTCATGCCCTTTATACCCCTGCCGCCTCTGTTCTGGATAGAATACGCGTCAACGGGCTGGCGCTTGATATATCCCATGTTCGTCATGGTGAATACACAGTCCTCGACAGGGATAAGATCTTCTATATCGACTTCGCCGCTGACATTGACTATATCCGTCAGTCTGTCGTCGCCGAACTTGTCGCCTATCTTCTTCGCTTCGTCCTTGACTATCTGAAGAACTCTCGTCTCGCTCGCCAAGATATCCATGAAGTCGGCTATCTTCGCCTTGAGTTCGAGAAGCTCGGCTTCTATCTTTTCTCTTTCGAGACCTGTGAGCTGTCCGAGTCTCATCTGAACTATCGCCTGAGCCTGAACCTCGTCAAGGCCGAAGCGCTCGATAAGAGCCGCCTTGCCCGAAGCCTGATCTCTTGAAGCTCTGAGTATGGCTATGACCTCGTCTATGAAGTCGAGAGCTATCTTCAAGCCCTCCAGAATATGTTCTCTTTCCTGAGCTTTCTTAAGGTCGTATCTCGTTCTTCTCGTGACGACCTCTTCCTGGAACCTGATATAATTCGTCAGAATATCCTTAAGCGGAAGAATCTTTGGAACGCCGTCGACCAGAGCGAGCATGATTATACCGTAGGTTATCTGAAGCTGGGTTAATGAGAACAGCTGATTTAAAAGTACCTGCGGATTCGCGTCTCTCTTTAAGTCTATGACGAGATGCATACCGTTTCTGTCGGTATAGTCGTTGATGTCGGCTATGCCCTCTATTCTCTTATCCTTGACAAGATCGGCTATTGACTCTATAAGTCTCTTCTTATTGACCTGATAAGGAAGCTCGGAAACGACTATCTGATATTTTCCGTTCTTGCCCTCGACTATCTCGGTCTTGGCTCTGACGAGAATTTTTCCTCTGCCCGTGGCGTATGCGGCTCTTATGCCGGCTCTGCCCATGACGATACCGCCCGTCGGGAAATCGGGGCCTTTGATATATTCCATTATCTCCTCAAGAGAAGCGTCTGGGTTATCTATGAGATAACACATTCCGTCTATAGTCTCTCTCATGTTGTGGGGCGGAATATTCGTCGCCATACCGACGGCGATACCCGTTGAGCCGTTGACGAGGATATTCGGGAATCTCGACGGAAGAACCGTCGGCTCTTTCAGTCGGTCGTCATAGTTCGGCATGAAATCGACGGTGTCCTTGTCGATATCCGTCAGCATTTCGAGTGAAATTTTGCTCATTCGGCTTTCTGTGTAACGGTAGGCCGCAGGGGGGTCTCCGTCGACCGAACCGAAGTTTCCGTGACCGTCGACCAGCATGTACCTTGTAGAGAAATCCTGAGCCAGTCTGACCATAGCGTCATAAACCGACGCGTCGCCGTGGGGATGATAGCGGCCGAGAACTGAACCGACCGTGTCGGCGCACTTTCTGTAAGGCTTATCGGGATACAGACTGTTCTCATACATTGTATAAAGTATTCTTCTGTGAACAGGCTTCATGCCGTCTCTGACGTCGGGCAGGGCACGCGAGGTGATAACCGACATCGAATAGTCAAGGAAAGACTTTCTCATCTCCTTGTTGAGATCGACATTTATTATTCTTTGGTTTTCGTATGGGTTTGTGATATTATCCATATTCCTTTAACCTCTTTTTTCATTGTTTGATTTATCTTCTCTCATAACTCGCTTGAGATTAAGTCTCGTGAACCTGTTCGGGAACACGTTCTCAATAAGATGGAACAGCTTTTTTCTGTCCTCGGGAGTCATTGAGGTTTTCGGCGTTATTATCGCTTCGACGGGCGAAATGAAGAACAGGAACAGCTCGTCGCTTTCCGTGATATTCATTATCTTCTCGAACGGGAAGTGATTTTCGGCGTAAAGTCCGCTGTTCTGCGACGGGAGTATTTTCTCCGTCAGGTGGTCGTTATAGAATTCGAGCTGCGTTTCATGCTCGAAAAAAAACGAATTTTTACAGCGGCTCTTTATTTCTTTCTTGACGAGATAGGGATATACCGCGCCGAGTATCAGCATAACGGCGGCTATTGCGACGGCGGAGACTATGTTTTCCAGCACAA
>USMJ01000119.1 GCA_900555805.1 uncultured Oscillospiraceae bacterium
AAGATCCCCGTCACGGCGGACATAGAAATAAGCGAGGCGGCAACGGACGGTCTTGAGGCTGTCGTTCTTCCCGGCGGAATACCGGGTACGCCCAACCTTGAAAACTCGCCCGAGGTTCAGTCGTTCATCGACTACTGCTCCGAGAACGGAAAGTATGTTTGTGCCATCTGCGCCGCTCCGTCCATTCTCGGCCACAAGGGACTTCTCAAGGGTAAAAACGCAACATCCTATCCGACATTTCAGGGCGAGCTTGACGGCGCAAACGTATCGGATAAATACGTCGTCTGCGACGGGAAGTTCATCACCGCCAGAGGAGCCGGCGTTTCGCTTAAATTCGGCGCGATGATAGCGTCAAAGTTCGTCGGCGAACAAAAAGCCATGGCAATTCTCGCATCTATGCAATGCGAATAAATATAAGCCGAGGATTCGCACCCGAAGCTTAAAAGAGAAAATGTAAAAAACAGGAGGTGTTTGCATGGACGATAAGGAATATAAGGGTCGCTTTAATTTCGATTCGTCGGATATTTTTACCCCGACATCCGAGGATGATATAAGCAGTAAGCTTTCTCCGTCCGAGATGCCCGATAAAGACAGATCAAAGTTTGTCGTACACATCGACGAGGACACGGCGGACAGCTTCGACTATGATTTCGAAGCGTTTTCAAGCGCAAGCGAAAGAATAGCCGAGCAGAAGAGGAAAGAAGCTCTTTATAAGAAAATAGACGAGATCGAAAGAGAAGTCAGACCGCAGGTGAACCGACCGAAGCCGGCACAAAGCCGACCGACCGGTTACGATCCCTTATCCGCTCACGGCACTGACACAGCAAAAAAGAAACCCGTTCAAAACGGTAACGGTTACGCGACCGTTCCGAGATCGAACAACATCAAGAAACCGGCTCCGGCGCCCGCTCCGACTCAGAATCAATCTGAGGTACCGCCGACCGAAAAGCGACAGGTAAGAATGAGAACGACATCGGCTAAGTCGAGACTTGCGACTTTGGTCTTGTTTATAGCCGTCGTCGCCGTTCTGACTCTTTCGTTCACAGTCATGTCAATGTCGGCGATAGGCGATATTCTCGCCATTAACAGGTCGGAGGAGTTCGTCAGAGTCGAGATTCCGTCGGATCCGAACATGGGCGACGTTATCGACGCCCTGCATGACGCGGG
This sequence comes from uncultured Oscillospiraceae bacterium, assembly GCA_900555805.1. Lineage (GTDB taxonomy): Bacteria > Bacillota > Clostridia > Oscillospirales > Acutalibacteraceae > UBA6857. The sequence goes on from USMJ01000119.1 coordinate 1,168, forward strand.
ACTTATCAAGCAGAAGTTCCTTTGCACATTGTTTGCAAAGTACAGACACTTCGACGGCTATACCGATTCAAAGGGCGAATATCATAAGACGACATATCTCGCCGGAATCTATGACCTTGAACCCAAACAGGGACTTGAGGGTATGCTCAACACCGTCAAGGAGAGCAAGGGCAACGGTGCGGAGACCGTCAATGTCACCTTCCCCGAAGGCTGGACGATAACTCAGATATTCGAGCGGCTCGAAAAGAAGGGGGTTTGCTCGGCGAGCAAGCTTTACGCCAACATTGAAGCCGTCGCTAAACAGTATGACTTCTACTACTCCATACCCAAGAGCGAAGCGAGATATCTCGGCGTTGAGGGCTATCTGTTCCCCGATACCTATGAGTTCTATAAAAACGAAAACGCCGTATCGGTTCTCAAGAAGCTCTTCGACAACTCCGATAAGAAGTGGAAGAAGAAATACGAATCCAAGGCTAAGAAGCTCGGCTACACAAGAGACGAGATCCTGATAATCGCTTCTATCATTCAGAAAGAAGCGGCGAACGAAAGCCAGATGGCGGACGTTTCATCCGTTATCCATAACAGACTTAAGTCGTCGACATTCCCGAACCTTCAGTGCGACTCGACTTCGGACTATGTCACGAACCATGTCAAGCCCAAGGTCGACTCGAGCCACGCTCAGATCTATGCCGACTCATATAACACCTATAAGATAGAGGGGCTTCCTCCCGGACCTATCTGTAACCCGGGTCTCGACGCCATAAAGGCGGCGCTTAACCCGAACGACACGGATTACTACTTCTTCTGTCATAACAACAAGGGCAAGATTTATCTTTCAAAGACCTATGACCAGTTCCAGAGAGACTCTCTTCAGGTCATCAACGACAACAACGGCGGCTGATAAACCGCATAAAACACAATAACCTTAAATTCGTAATTCTTCCGTTTTTCGGGGGAATTACGAATTGTGCTAAACAAGGCGTTAAAAGGTACGGGAGAATTGAGCGAGAAACCGCCTTTTAAGCCCGAAAACCAAGGATATCCGAAAGGAAAACAGATGAAAAAACCTGAACTCTTAGCGCCTGTCGGCGATATGGAAAGACTGAAAGTCGCCGTCAGATTCGGCGCGGACGCCGTTTATCTCGGCGGAAAGACCTTCGGAATGAGATCGTCGCCGGCGAATTTCACAGACGAACAGCTTGAAGAAGCCGTCAAATTCTGCCACGAAAACGGCGTCAAATTGTATCTGACCTGTAATGTCTTACCGAGAAACGACGAGCTTGACGAGCTGCCCGATTTTCTGAAGCACGCCGCCGACTGCGGAGTTGACGCATTTATAATTTCCGATCTCGGCGTGCTCGAATACGCTAAAAAATACGCTCCGAATGTTGAAATCCATATTTCGACCCAGGCAGGCATCGTCAACTATGCGGCGGCTCAGGCGTTCTGCCGTCTCGGCGCAAAGCGTATAGTCACAGCAAGAGAACTTTCCATGAAAGAGATAAAGCAGTTAAGAGAGCATCTCGATGACGATATTGATATCGAATGCTTCGTCCACGGTGCAATGTGCGTGTCGTTCTCGGGCAGATGTCTGATTTCGAATTATCTCGTCAGCAGAGATTCAAACAGAGGCGACTGCGCTCAGCCCTGCCGCTGGAAATATCACCTCATGGAAGAGACAAGACCCGGCGTATACTTCCCGATAGGCGAAGAAAACGGCGGAACGTATATATTAAATTCCAAGGATATGTGCATGATAGAGCATATCCCCGAAATGATATCGGCAGGCATAACCAGCTTCAAGATCGAAGGCAGGGCAAAGTCGGCATACTATGTCGCAGTAGTCACCAACGCGTACCGAAAAGCAATAGACGGCTATTTCGAGAACCCGACCAAGGACTACAGACCCGAACAGTGGGTGCTCGACGAAATGAAAAAGGTCAGCTATCGAGACTATTGCACGGGCTTCTATTACGGCGATCCGAAGGACGACGCAAATATCAGCTATGAGGGCGGATACCGCCGCGAATGGGATGTCGTCGCAGTGGTCGATAAGTGCGAAAACGGCGTTGTATACTGCACACAGAGAAACAGATTTTTCGAGGGCGACGAAATAGAAATCTTGGAAAAAAGCAAGAAGCCGACAACGGTCAAAGCCGTGTCGCTCAAGGACGAAAACGGCAATCCGATCGAAAGCACAAACAGGGCGATGATGAAATTTTCATTCGAATGTCCGACGGTGTTCGAGGAGGGCGCGCTCGTCAGAAAAGCCAAGGATGAACCCATGAGGGTCACGGTCTGACAAACAAAAAGCGAAAGGGGTGAGAGCATGAGCAGAAAGAAATGGATAATTCCGAAGATAAACAAAGCGAGAGCGATGGAAATAGCCGAGAAATACGGCATAGATCCGCTCGCGGCGTCGCTGCTTATTTCAAGAGGCATGGACAACGACGAAAGAATACGGGATTTCTGCTCCAAGGACACGGCTCTTATTGACCCCTTTGAAATAAAAGATATGGATAAAGCGGTCGAGACGATCGGCGAAGCTCTCATGAGCGGCGACAAGATAACCGTCTACGGCGACTATGACGCCGACGGCGTGACCTCAACCGCGATTTTATATTCGTTCCTCGAAGCCCAGGGGGCGAATGTCGATTATTATATCCCCGACAGAAATACAGAGGGCTACGGAATGAATGTCGGAGCGGTCGAAAAGATCGCCGAAAACGGAACGAAGCTGATAGTCACCGTCGACAACGGAATTTCGGCTTTGAGAGAAAGCGAGAAAATATATTCGCTCGGAATGAAGCTTGTTATAACCGATCACCACAAGGTCCCCGACAAGCTTCCGACGGCCGAGGCGATAGTCGATCCCCACAGAACCGACGACGAGCTTCCGTTCGACGAGTGGTCGGGCGCCGGCGTCGCGTTCAAACTCATCTGCGCCATGTCCGATCCCGAGGACGCCGAGATGCTGCTCGACGAGTTCGCCGACCTTGTCACCATCGGAACCGTCGCCGACGTCGTCACGCTGACGGGCGAGAACAGGACGCTTGTCAGATGCGGCGTCGAAAAAATCAACGAGACCCAGCGAGCCGGATTGATAGCTCTTAAAAATGTCGCAGGCGTCGGGGAGCGGACTGTCACTTCGACTACCGTCGCGTTCTCTCTCGTACCGCGTATCAACGCTATCGGAAGAATGAAACATTCGTCGCTCGCGGTCGAACTTCTGACCTGCGACGATTATGACCGCTCGCTCGAAATCGCGTCCGAGCTTCATGACTGTAACGCCGACAGGCAAAAGACAGAAAACGAGATCATGCTCGAAGCGATGAAACAGCTCGAGGATAATCCGCAGATGATATACGACAGGGTTCTTGTCTTTGACGGCATGAACTGGCACGGCGGAGTTATCGGTATCGTCGCTTCGCGCTTTGTCGATAAATTCGGAAAACCCTGCATAGTCATAACGAGCGACGGCGAAGAAGCCAAAGGCTCGGGAAGAAGCATAGAGGGCTTTTCGCTCTACGACGCGATAAATTCGGCGAGACATATGCTGACCCATTTCGGCGGCCATGTTCTCGCGGCGGGCTTCGGCGTCAAGCATAAAGACATACCGCTTTTCAGAAAGACGGTCAACGACTACGCCAAAACGGTCGAGATGCCTTATCCGACCGTCAGAACCGATTTCAGGCTCAACCCCGAGGGGATCTCGATCGACATACTCGATATGTTCGAGCTGCTTGAGCCGTTCGGCGCGGGCAACC
>USMJ01000120.1 GCA_900555805.1 uncultured Oscillospiraceae bacterium
GCCTGCGGCGAAACATTTTGCCCCGCCGCGCGCACGGACCTGCCGAGGAGCACAAAGTCGGACGGCGAAGAGACCCCCGATCGGACTGACAATTTGACGAAAATCCAAACCCGTCCGCAAACCGACGGAAAGCAAACCGGCAGAAGATAAAACTGTGCCTAAGCATTGGGCGCAAATCCGAACACGCCCGAAGCTCAATCTCCCACCAACAGCAAAGCCGCCGGAATGATCCGACGGCTTCACCGAAACGAGGTATTTTATTCTGAAATGGTGTTGTCTTCTACAAGATATTTTTTGATAGGCTTGATGTTCGCTATGATAACTCCGACGATAACCGTGATGATGATCTCGGGGATAAGATAGGACGCCTGATAGATGAACGAATAGATCATCGAGAGCTTGAGACCGCCGAAGCTGTCGAGAATCTTCTGACCCCATGCCGGGAATCCCTCCTGCGTGAAATACCACTCGGCCCATGTTCCGAAGAACAGAACGCCCGAAATAAAGTGGCTGACAAAGCGAAGAAGCATGGCTACAAACGAGCCTAACGCGAATGACGCGGCTGTGTTCTTGACTTTCTTCTTGAACATACCGGACGTACCTATAACGGCGAAAGCGACGAGATAGTCAAGAAGTATGATGAATACGACGTTGACCGCGCTCTGCGAAGCGAACGGAGTGCTCGTCAGCGAACCGAGGACGCACTGGAGAACGCCGTAGACAAAGCCCGAGAACACGCCCCACTTGACGCCGAACATATAGCCGACCATAAGAAGCGGAAGCATCGAGAAGAGTGTGACCGAACCGCCGAACGGAAGCTCATAGAGCTTGATCATCGACAGAACCGTGCCGAGAGCGATCATGACGGCCGTGACCGTCAGACGGAAAGTTTTGCTTTTCTTATTCATGATAAGACCTCCAAAAAATAATAACGCCCAATGAAACAACTTCATCGGCGTTACGATCTTTTTCTCCCTACGGCGGCATTATCCGCATCAGGTAAAGGGTCAAAGGCGACAAGCCTTAATCTCAGCCAAATTTCATCAGCACCCCTGAAGTCTGTTCATTTAAGCGCCGCCGGCTTTTCGCCGACCGACAGCGTTATTATAGCTTATATTCGCCGCTGTGTCAATATTTTTCGTCAAAAATCGCGAAGTTGACAACCCGCCGCGAATGCTGTAATATTTGTATATAATAGAAAGCCGAATTCAGCTAAGACCCGAAACACAAGCGAAAAACTTGAAATCATTGCCCGTTTCGGTGTACGGGAAAGTAAGCGATTCCCGAAATTTTCAGCTCGGATTGACGGCTTTTTCGAGGAGGAAACAGGATGAAAAAAGCAATCGGCGGCAGAGACAAGAGCAAAATTTCGCGCGAAATCCCGACTCTCAAGGACGCCGCGCTCGACATAATCGAATACGCGATAAAGAAAGCCGATCCATATCTTTCGACGCTTGATATTCTCGGTACGCTCGGAATTGACAGCGGCAGGGAGCTTGTTATCCTCAGTGTAGGAAAGGCCGCCGTCCCAATGGCTAAGGCAGCGCAGGACGCTTTCGGCGACAGAATAAAGCGCGGACTTATCGTGACGAAATACGGCCACTCGAAGGGCTTTTCGTCCGAATATTTTGACATAATCGAAGCGGCGCACCCCGTCAGCGACGAAAACAGCGTGAAAGCCGCCGAGAAAGGACTTGAAACCGTCCGAAATCTCAAAGACGAAGTGTGTATCGTTCTCCTTTCGGGCGGCGGCAGCGCCTTGTTCGAAAAAAGCAGCGTTCCGTTCGAAGTTCAGCGCGATATCACAAAGAAGCTGTTGGCCCGCGGTGCCGAGATTGAGGAAATAAACTCCGTCAGGCGCAGTATCTCCCTCATCAAGGGCGGCAGGCTTGCCGCCGCCGCGTACCCAGCAAAAGTAATCACCGTCGCGCTCTCGGACGTCCTGGGGAACAACAAGACCGCGATCGCCTCGGGAATAACCGTCCCCGAAGCGCCCGACAGGGACGAGCTCGATAAGATAGCCGAAAAATATCTCCCCGAATACCGCGAACTGCTCAAAAAAGCCGCCGGGGAATACACCGAGATCAAGGTCAACAACGGCGGATATTTCTTCGCAGGAGATATAAATTTGCTGTGTCAAGCCGCCGAAGACAGAGCTGAACAGCTCGGTTTCACGATCGCAGGCTCGTCGCGCTCGCTGACGGGCGAAGCGAGAGACGCGGCGAAAAGGCTGATAGCAGGGGTAACAGACAAGGACGAAAACAAAGACGAAAACAAAAATAAAAGCGAAAAAAGGGCATACATATACGGCGGAGAGACGACCGTCACGCTCAAGGGCGACGGCCTCGGAGGACGGAATCAGGAGATGGCCCTCGCCGCCGCGATAGAGCTCAAAGGCAAAGAAAACATAGTTTTCGCCTCCGCAGGCTCAGACGGAACAGACGGCCCGACCGACGCCGCAGGGGGAATAGCCGACGGAGAGACATTCGCCGAAATCGAAAGAAACGGACTCGACCCATACGCCGAGCTTGAGAACAACAATTCATACTATGCGCTGAAATCGGCGTCGGCGCTGATAGTCACAGGCCCAACCGGGACGAATGTCAATGATCTCAGTTTGATACTTACGGTGGGGTGAGCGCAGTCGCAGGCGGCTGTGAGGGTATCCCCAACACTCCGCGTTGGGGATGTCCGAACAATCGCCCCGTTGATTGGGCCTATGGCTTGCTGTATAGTTCGCAGGCTGATCGCGGCGCGTCCGGCGCCGCAAGCGGCTGTGAGCGTACTCACTGCGGCGTCAGCCGTTGAGAGTGCGCGAACAGTCGCTCCGCTGCTGTTGAGTTGGATTTATGCTGTCGGGTCGCAGGCTGATTGCGGCGAACGGCGGTCGGGCGTGCGCTCCCGTAGCGCAGCGGAGCGGAGTGGTCTCGCCTGCCGGCTCGGTCGGGGCTTTTGCGGCTACACCGCAAAGGTCGCCACTGGCGACCCGCACCCGTACGAACGCCGCAGATGGGACTTGAAGTCAGATAAGAATTTATGGCTTTCATCTGATTTCAAGTGTCGTTACGCACAATGTCTGCCCATCATAGAATATTTCTTTATAGCAACTAATTGGCAGTCACTGTCAACTCATTACAAATATTCCTTCACCGAACGTATATCGCCGCTCATAAAGTTTGTGCGCCGGTATTTTCTTTTTGCCTGAAAAAAGAAAACACCGGCAAAAGAAAAGCAGACTCAGGACTCTTTCTCGCCTGCCGGCTCGGTCGGTGCTTTTACGACTACGCCGTAAAGGTCGCCCCCGGCGACCCGCACCCCGCACCCCTCACTGTTCAAATAATTTGTGCATACACTGCGGTGTGGCTTATTGTAGATTTCGTTCGCTTTGGCAACTTTATATCTTAGGTTAGTTTATTTTTTGTCGGTTTGCGGATAGTTGTAAGTTTTCATCGAACTTCAAGTCTGATCTGCGGCGTTTCCGTAGGAGCCGAGGTAGTCGGCGTTGGCGATGAAAAGCTGATCGACGATGTTATAAAGCGCGCCGACCAAAAGCGAAATGATACACGGCACGGCGTATTTCGACATGAGCCTGCCGACGTTCTCCGTCGCTAAAAATGAGTGGTTGGTCTGTTCCATTTTGTTTAAACCTCCTGAAAAAGAACAAAAAAATAATGCGTACGCCCGGTTATCCGGACTTACGCACTTTGCTGCTCAATAATTAAATATTCTGCGTCGGGGAATTCCCGAACGCGGCTTTGGCATAAATTATAGCGCAAAACTCAAAAAACTTCAAGCCGAGGCTTCAAAAATTTTTTCTTCTCCGCGTCAATTGACTAAACCGCCGCCTTGTGATACAATTTTTCAAGACAAAATATTTTGGAGGACAGCATGAGAAATTTATCCGACCCGAATGTGATAAAGGACGTTATGACGCGCCACGGCTTCAGCTTTTCAAAGTCGCTCGGCCAGAATTTCATAATCGACCCCGAGGTCTGCCCGAGGATAGCCGAGGAAAGCGGCATCGACAAGGACACGGGCGTTATCGAGATAGGCGCAGGAATCGGAGTTCTGACGGCGGAGCTCGCCAAAAGAGCGAACAAGGTCGTGTGTATAGAGCTCGACAAGCGCTTACTTCCGGTACTTAAAGAAACATTAGGCGAATTCGAGAACATAACCGTCATCAACGCCGACGTTCTCAAGGTCGATCTTCATAAACTCATCGAAGAACAATTCGGCGGCATGAAGGTCGCGGTCTGCGCCAACCTGCCGTACTACATAACATCGCCGATCATCATGACGCTGCTCGAAAGCAGACTCCCGATCGAGTCGATAACCGTCATGGTTCAGCGTGAGGCGGCGGACAGGCTTTGCGCCGAGGTCGGCTCGAGAGACGCCGGAGCGGTCACGGTCGCCGTCGACTACTACGCGAAAGCGCAAAAGCTTTTCAACGTTTCGCGCGGCGCGTTCATGCCTTCGCCCAACGTCGACAGCGCGGTCATTCGCCTTGAGCTTCGGGACGAGCCGCCCGTCAAGGTGGACGATGAAAAGAAGTTCTTCAGGCTCGTCAAGTCGGCGTTCGGTCAGCGCAGAAAGACAGCGTCAAACTCCATCAGCGCCGGAATGGGAATCCCGAAAGACGAGGTGGCGGCGGCGCTCGAAAGAGCCGGCTTCGACAGGAGCGTCAGAGCGGAGAGCTTCACCATGGAGGATTTTCGCAGAGTATGCGAGGAGCTTTGATATCCGGGGATATCAAAGCCGTGTTCAGGGATTATCCTGCTTTCGTTTTTAATATGTTCTGTCGGGAGGTCGTTCACAGCAGCCTCCCGAATTTTTTCTGCGTGGGTAGTCCGTGCAGCGGTGCGGGGGCAAAATCTTCTGCGCGAAGCGCAGAAGCG
>USMJ01000121.1 GCA_900555805.1 uncultured Oscillospiraceae bacterium
AGCGCGAGCGCCTTTTTGAGAACAAAGCGCGTCTGCGGCATACAGCCCTCAAAAGCGTCGACAAGAAGCAAAACACCGTCAACCATCATGAGGATACGCTCGACTTCGCCGCCGAAATCGGCATGACCCGGGGTGTCGACGATGTTGATTTTCGTTCCCTTATAGTGAACGGCTGTGTTCTTCGAAAGAATTGTTATACCTCTTTCTCTTTCGAGGTCGTTGGAGTCCATAACTCGCTCCTGAACCTGTTCGTTCGATCTGAAAGTGCCGCTCTGTTTGAGCATTTCGTCAACGAGCGTTGTCTTGCCGTGGTCGACGTGAGCGATTATGGCAACATTTCTTATATCATTTCTCTTATCCATTATTCCACCCAATTTCAACAAAATTATCTTTTTACATAAACCAAATAGATATTTTATCACTAAAAGCCGAATTTCGCAACAGTTAAAGCGAAAAAAGCAAGCCGTGAATATAAAAAATGCACAAATCCGACACCGCGTTTTTAGTCATTTTGTTAAAAGGTACGCTTTAGCGAATGCTGAACGGCAGTTTTGATATCGGATTGCAGGCTTACATTTAAATTATTGAGTTATATTTTGGGCGGATTTTACGGCTGAAATTCAGAAGCTTATGTTTTTATACTATAATAATTCCGCCCGAAGAACAGGTCCCAACACCGACCGCAAAACTTTCCTGCCGCAGAGATTCTCCCGTACGGCAAAGGAAAATTCGGTGTCGGAGATTCCGCTCTTCGGGCGTAATTTTTTCTGTTTTATCGGCTCTTTTTCACTTTCATGGCAATAACGGATATGTCGTCTTCGAACTTAATACCGTTTTTCTTTTTCGCCGTGTTCGCTATGTGAACCGCGAGTTCGTGCATGTTGTCCGTGCTCCAGGAGAGCAATTCGTCTTCGATCCAGTTGTCGTCTTCGCCGCATACACCGTCGGAAAGCATCAGGATTATGTCTCCCCTTTTGAGTGTCAGCTCCTCCTTGGCGAACTCGACATTCCGCAGAATTCCGACGGGCAGTGAACTGTGGGTGATGACCTGCAAGCCCTCACCCGAGCGGACATAGGACTGCGCCGCACCGGCTTTGTAGAAGGTGCAAACTCCGTTATATGTGTTTATGCTTACGGCATCGACAGTCGCGAGAGATTCATCGCGGCTCTTGACTATCAGCGCCGAATTGACAAGCCGCAATGCGCTGTCAAATGTGAAGCCCGAACCGATGAGCTTATGCATCAGCGAGCAGGTCATTGTTCCGTCTATCGCGGCTCTGCCGCCCGTTCCCATTCCGTCGCTGATTATCGCTATGCTGTTTCCGTTCACATCGTCGAGCGTTTCGATCTTGTCGCCGCAGACCCTGTTTTCGCCGAATGGTATCTGCGCGAAGGCTGTCGTGACTTCATATTCGCTTTTCTGCCAGAATGTCAGGACGGTGTTCATGTCGACGACAGAGATTTCCGCCGCCTTGAACTCCTTTCCGACGGTACGCGAAAGTATCTTCTGAATTTTGGTGTGGTCGACCCTGTTCGGCTCGTCGAAAAGCGTAATTTCCGCAACGGCTCTTGAAAATGAATTCTCCCAATATGAGGCGGTATTGACCGCTATCCTGTTTTCAAGCAGAGCTGTCTTTATGTTTCTCGACTTGTTTATATCATAAATCTTTTCGCCGACGATTTTTGATGAAATATCGTCAAGAAGCTGAGAGACGAACGAGAACTGATCCGACACGACGTTCCGCATTTCTTCTATCTTTATTCTTGCGTCCGTCTCGGAAAGATAATTCTTATAATCCGCTCCGATCTCCTCCGAAAGCTCTTTGACCTTCTTGCATCGCATTTCAAGTCCGTTCGGAAGCTTGTCCGGGACGGGATTTCTGTCGATCATTTCCTGCGCAATAAATTCGACATCTCTAACGGTTGAATCAAAGCATTCATTCCAGCATAAGCTCTTATTTTTACATTCGGCGCAGACTTCGCGCTGGATTCTTGCGTACACGCGGCTGAGTTCGGGATTTATAATACCGTCCATTCGCTTCGTCACCTGCGCGACTATGTCTGTCACCTCGTCGACGGTTTTGGCGGCGGCCTTGAGATCGAGAGCCACCTGTCTGTTGACTTCGTTATCCTCGTTCATTCCGCTTTTCGTCAGGATATCCTGAGCCGAATTTATCCACTTTGACGGTATGGCGATAAACGCTGTCGCCGCCACGGCGCACTCGACTACCGAGTACACCGAAACGGAATCTATTCCGTATATTATAGCCGCTCCCGACGCCGCAACCGTGAAAGCCGCCGCTATCGCATACTGACCGAGCGGAGCGAAAACCGAGCAAAGCAGAGACGCGAACGCGTACATAAAAAAGATATGGAAATTTCCGCCGAGACACAAAACGCTTCCGAGCGCAACGCCGACAGCGGCGCCGCCGGCAACACCCTTATATGAGGCGCAGAACATTATCAGCAGGCAGGCGAAAATTCTCGCAGGATATATTGCCGCAATGTTCACGCCGCCGAGACAGCCCAAAATCACGGCGCCGCTGATAACGATACAAGCTGCGTCGACGCCCGAAATTTTGCGAAATCCGAGACGAAACGCAGGAACGGACAGGCTTCGGCTGAAGAAATAAACAGCGGCGGCGCAAATAAGCGCATCGGCAACAGCAAGGCAAGCGGCAAATATACTTGTCTCACTAAGCAGCATTTTCACCACGTCGACAGCAAGAGTGAAAACGCCCGAAAATGTCAGGGCGACCGTCTCGCGGCTGATCGTCTTAAACCGACGGTCGAAAACAGCCTTGGCGGCGAGGATAAGTCCGAGCAAGATAACAAATGGAAATCCGCCTTTGAGTCCCCTCGTCGCGATATAGCCGACGCTTCCGCCGATAAAGGTCATGAAAGCGTATTCGGTCGGAGTCGCTCCCACAGCGGCGGCGCAAAACGGCGAAATCTGAAATTTTTCAGGCAAAAGCGATGTCGCTATTCCTGCCGCAAGGAACAAAGCCGCCTTTATGACGGCAGGCCTGTCCGACAGTTTATATTGCAGTTTTTCCGACTGCTTTTCTTTTTTTAAAACAGTTTGACTATTCATAATATTTCCCCCATGTTTTATTACGGTGTAGATTATACAAGGTGCTTTGAGAGAATTTTGTCAGAATAAATGCGGTTGGGAAAATATTTTAATTTTTTTATACTATTTTACTATTGCAATGTTTATATAAGATTTTCCGATGTTCCCAGCATATTTCATGGCTTTCCATGCTCCACCATTTTTCTTGGCAACATAAAACACGCACATATCCGAACGCTCAATCATATATTGATTCCTTATTGTAATGGCACTCTTTGGAAATGCAACAGATGATTTTTCACAAACTTCAATAGAATCATAGTATTTTTCAAATGCACTTTTATTATTTATATATTCAGCTTTCATATATGGCATTATCCATATATGAAAAGCATTTCCAAGATCAATATTTCTCTTGGCTCTTATAATTGCAGATGAAACTACTTGATCAAAGTCACCCTCACGCCCAACTAAAAATTCAATGTAATTCTTATTTCTTATCAGGTCGCAAATAATTTCATACACTTTTTTATCAACAAAATCGCTGTTGGATAAACAACGGTGTCCGAAAAAAGATACACTAAATATTTCCATAGATACCTCCAATGTTTACGATATATCGTAATAATAGCACATTTTTTCTTTGTTTGCGACATATCGCACACATTTTACGAAAAAATAGTTTAGGATAATTACGATAAATCGTAACGGAGGTGTTGACCCTGAGAGTAAAAGAAGCTGTCGCAAGGCGCATTATTGAGCTTTGCGGCGAGAAGAATATCACAGTCAATACCTTGGCTAACATATCGGGTATGCCGCCGTCAACGATTTACAGCATACTCAATGAAAAAAGCAAAAATCCGGGCATCGTTTCAATAAAAAAGCTTTGCGACGGATTTGAGATATCGGTTCGTGAGTTTTTTGATTCTTCGCTTTTTGATGACACTGAGCAGGAAATAATGTGACCGCATCGTTTCGATGCGGTCACATTATTTCCGTGCGCTTTGGGAAGTGGGTGCTCGAGGGGCGGGGCAAAATCTTCTTCGCGCAGCGAAGAAGATTTTGCCCCGCCCCGCTGCACTCGCTCGCCCGCAGATAAACAGTCGGGAGGCTGATGAGATTAAAAAGAACAGCCCTGCAACGCAGGACTGTTCTTACTTTCAGCACACACCGAAGTGCGTACAAAACATTATCCAACTTTGATTGACATTTTACTCGACCATGAGGAGTAGTATTTCTTTCCGTCAACGACCTTGTAGGTGCGGATGCGGACGTAGTATTTCTTGCCTGATTTGAGACCGCTTATCTTCGTCGAGGTCGTCTTGTTCTTCTTGACCGTGACCGTCTTTGTGCCGGACTTGAATTTTGACGAGGTGCTGTATTGGATCTCGTAGCCCGTCGTCTGCTTCGTTTCCTTCTTCCACTGGACGGTCATTTTCTTGTTGGCGGTGCCTAAAGACACAAGCTTGACAGACTTCGGATTTATCGTGAAAGTCAAAGTCTTTGTGCCGCTGTAATTGCCCTTGAATGTGATCTTGACCGTGTATTTGCCGACATTTTTCCTGCCCTTTGAATAGCTGACGGTGTAATCCGTGCCGTTCCTGAGGGTCTTTCCGTCTGCGGTCTTGACTGTGACGCCCGGCTTTCTCACCTTGCCGTTATAGGTGTATTTCGTTGATGAAAGCGAGATTTTCGACGCCTTCGAGATCTTCGTCGTCACCGTCGTCTTGCAGACCGAGCACTTGCTGACGATTTTTCCGTCTTTTGAGGTTGTCGCCTTTGTGACGGTCTTGATATATTTGTGGCCCTTCTTGGCGATA
>USMJ01000122.1 GCA_900555805.1 uncultured Oscillospiraceae bacterium
TCCCCTCAGCTTAGCGCGGCGATAAAGGGCAACGCGGCAAGGGTGGCAAAAGCTCCGCCGAAGGCGGAGCGCCGCAAGCCGCCGCGGCGGCTTGCGGCGGTTTCCCCGACGGGGAAACCTTTTGCCGCGAACCTGAATCGAGCGCTCTAACCCCAAATAAGCACTCACTCGGCGCGTACCCCATAAATAAATTTGTGGTCAGAAAAACAAAAGCGATGCCGCTGCACCGCTTTTTTTATTCTGTTTTTTCCTTAACGGTGACCGTTCCGCTGTCTCTGAAAAACAGGGAAATGCACCAAATACCGGCAAGAGCAATGACGGTGTAAATGATTCGGCTGACAACCGCATCCTGACCGCCGAAGATCCATGCGACGATGTCAAACTTGAAAAGTCCGATACAGCCCCAGTTGATTGCACCGATAATTGTCAATGCCAACGATATCTTATCCAACATCTGATTTCAACTCCTTTTTTCATATTATGGAGCAAATCCGATGATTTATTCATGATTTTTTATGCTGTTTCGAATGCCATGATGCGACAGCCGAGAATTGAATTGACCGTCTTGAAACCGTTCTTCTTATAGAACGCCAGCGCGCGCTTGTTGCCTTCGCCTGCGCTGAGCATGACCGCCTTAACTCCGCTTTCCTTGAGATGAGCCTTGAGCGCCGTCACAAGAGCCGTTCCGCCGCCCTTGCCCTGAAAGCTCGGGGAAATGTCAATGTGAAGATGCGCCGGGAATCTCTTTTTATACAGTCCGTGCAGAAACATCTCATATTTCGCCATGAAATAATATTTGTGACCGAGTTGAAGAATTCGCGGCAGGTAAAATTTTTCCATGTTTTCGGCGTAGTTTTCGAAATCCTTGGCGCAGAGAATATAGCCCTGAGCCACGTCGTTGCCGTCCGTCAGAACGAAACAGCTTTCGGGCTCGAACTCCGTGTAGTAGTCGTTATACATATAGAAAAGAAACTTTCTGTCCTTTTCTTCCTTGGTCGGAAGTCCCGATGTTTCGAGACAAATTCTTCTTACATCGCCCTTGTCTCTGTGTTCGTAAGGTCTTACATTAGCCATAAATCTGCCCTCCCCAAAGGTCCGAATCACTGGTTGAAACGCCTTTAGCTCCGCTTGCGATAGCGTTGATTATATCTTCCTTTTCGCTGATAAGTCCGCCCACGATAACAGGTACGTCGAGCTGAGTGCAGAGTTTTTTGGTTATCCTCGGCATTATACCCGGCATGATTTCGACGGCGTCGGGGGCGATCGAAGCGGATGATTTAACCGTGGTGTCTATCGACAGTGAATCTATAATAAACAGCCTTTGGACTGTCAGCAGTCCGAGCTGTTTTGCGCATTTAAGCTGACTGTTTTTTGTTGAAATTATGCCGTTGGGCTTTATCTCTTCGTGGATATATTTGAGCGCCGTGGCGTCTCTTGAAAAGCCGTCGATAAGATCGACATGAATGAAGATGATCTTGTTTTTGCTCTTGGCCTTTTCGACTATCGCTTTCAGATTGAATATGTCTCCGCAAAGGAGAAACACGACTTCGCATTCAGAGTCAAGCGCCGCGTCGAGTTTATCAAGGCTCTTGACCGTCGCTATGACTGGATTGTTCTGCATTTTTTCAATAAATAGTTTTTTCATTTGCCGCTCCTTTATCCTTCGAGCGCTTTCTCTATCTGCGCTCTTATTTCATTCGTACCCTCACCGTTCAGCGCGGAGAAAGCTATCACTCCGATTTCTCCGTATTTCGCTATCTGTGAGCATATTTTCATCATCATGTCGGCTCTTTGCGACTTGTTCAGCTTGTCGCTTTTTGTGAGAACGACAAGAAATTTCTGCCCCGTGGCGACAAGAAATTCGAGCATATCGAGATCGTCTTTCGTCGGCATGTGTCTCATATCAAACAACTGAACGACAAGTTTTATATTCCTGCCCGATTTGAAATAGCTCTCCATAAGCTCCGCCCAGCGCAGCTTTTCGTCTCTCGATACCTTGGCGTAGCCGTACCCGGGAAGATCGACAAAGCGGCAGCAGTTGAGCTTGAAAAAATTGATAGTGACGGTCTTGCCCGGCATGGAGCTGACCCTTGCTATACTTTTTCGGTTGAGCACCTTGTTGAGAAGTGACGACTTGCCGACATTTGACTTTCCTGCGAAAGCTATCTCCGGCATATCGGAGGGCGTCAGCTGTTCGGGTCTTCCGAACGATGTTTCAAATTGTACGGTTTCGTATTTAATCATAGTCTATCCCTTTATATTATTATATCAAAGCGAGTGAGAACACCTCTGAAACTGTTCCGACCGGGACAAATTTGAGGTGATCTTTCACAGCGTCGGCGATTTCGTCAAGATCGGCGACATTGTCCTTGGGGATAAGCACCGTCTTGATTCCGTTCTTGTATGCCGCCATGCTCTTTTCTTTCAGACCGCCTATCGGCATAACTCTGCCCGTGAGCGATATCTCGCCTGTCATGGCTAAGTCGCCCCTGACTTTTCTTCCCGAAAGCGCGGAGAGAAGTGCGGTTGAAAGCGTTACGCCTGCCGAGGGACCGTCTTTCGGAACAGCGCCCTGCGGAACATGAATATGAATGTCGTTCTTTTTATAGAAGTCTTTATCGACGCCGTATTCTTTTCCGACGCTCCTGACGAGACTGACCGCGAGTTTCGCCGATTCGTTCATCACGTCGCCGAGATTTCCCGTTATCTCAATCTTGCCCGTACCGTCGAGCGCTATCGCCTCAACCTCAAGCATTTCGCCGCCGACCGCTGTCCACGCAAGTCCGTTGACAGCGCCGATCTTGTCGCTGAGATCTGCTTTTTGAATAATTCTCGGCGTCGAGAGGAACTCCTCAAGATTTTTCGCCGTGACGGAGACCTTTTCTTCGCCGCCGACTATCCTGACCGCCGCCTTGCGGCATACCGCGGCTATCTTTTTTTCAAGCTCACGAACGCCTGCCTCACGGGTGTATTTTTCTATTACGGCTTCCACCGCCGACTTGCCGAAACGGAAGTTCGACGAGTTCAGTCCGTGGAGCTTCATCTGCTTTTTGACGAGATGTTTTGTCGCTATATTGACTTTTTCTTCGAAAGTATAGCTTTCCATCTCGATCTTTTCCATCCTGTCGTAGAGGGCAGGGGGTATCTGTGACGGATCGTTCGCCGTTGTGATGAATATTGTCTTGCTCAGATCGAACGGAACTTCGATATAGTGGTCGACGAAAGCGTTGTTCTGTTCGCCGTCGAGAACCTCCAAGAGAGCCGCCGCAGGGTCGCCCTTGTAGTCTCTGCCGAGCTTGTCGATCTCGTCTAAGAGAATGAGTGCGTTACTGCTTCCTGCCTGAGTCAGCGCCGTTATTATTCTGCCCGGCATTGCGCCGATATAAGTTTTTCTGTGACCTCTGATTTCGGCTTCGTCGTTCACACCGCCGAGGGATATCCTCGCGAATTTCCGCCCCATGGCTTTTGCGGCGCAGCTTGCTATCGAAGTTTTTCCGACACCCGGAGGGCCGACGAGACAGATGATCTGATCGTTCGGCTGCGCGCCGAGCTTTCTTATACAGAGCGATTCGATGAATCTATCCTTGACTTTTTTCAGTCCGTAGTGATCCCTGTCGAGAATCTTTTTGGCTTTCTCTATGTCGTCGTTTTCTTTTGTGTACTCGTTCCATGGGAGCGCGAGGCAAGCGTCGAGATATGACCTTATAACGTTTGCGTCGGGCGAAAGGGGCTGGAGCTTGGAGAGCTTTTCACTTTCTTTTAATAGCTTCTCCTCCGTCTTTTCGGGGAGATTCAGCGCGAGAATTTTCTCGCGGTATGACTGTTCTTCTTTATCGTCCTCATTAAGCTCGGAGGATATGACCTTCATTTCTTCGCGGAGGTAATACTCACGTTCGGAGCGGTCGAGACGCTCCTGAACCTTCATGTCAATATCAGCTCTAAGTCCCGCTATCTCAATGAGATCGCCGAGAACGACCAGAAGCTTCTGCGCCCTGAAAAGAGCGTTTTCTTCTTCGAGTATGGACTGTCTTACCTCCATATCGTCGACCGCATTGCCTGCGATGAGGTCGGAGAGCTTTCCTATATCATTTGTGTCGAGAACGGCTATAAGCACATCCTTGGCAAGCTTGTTTGTGATGTTGACATATTCCTCAAACATACTGCGGAGACTGTCTCTTAGCGCCTTTGCATAGTTTGCGGCGACATTCGGCTCAACCGTTTCGATAGGCGAGACATCCGCTTCGAAGTGGTCGCCGTTAGCGTTATATGAAAGCATTTCGGCTCTTTCGAGGCCTCGGACAACTATTCTCAGCTTTCCCTTTGTGCCTTGAATCGTCTGTTCGACGGACGCTATGACGCCGATTTTATAAAGCTCGTCAAAAGTCGGTTCTTCCGCCGCCATATGTTTCTGAGCGGTCAGAAAGACCTTGCCCGAGCCGTTCACGGCGGCATTTATCGCATTTATTGATTTGGCTCTGCCCAGTTCGAAATGAAGCCGCATATCGGGAAAAACAACGATCCCTCTCAGCGGCACGACAGGCAGTCCGCTTAAAATTTCTGTCACTGACAAACACCATTCCTATTATAAATTCTCTGTAATTATACACTATGTGACAAATTAAATCAATAGTTAAAGGTCGGTTTTGACAAACTTCGCGGTACGCGCCGACTGAGTGCTTGAACAAGGGTGCTACTTCTGTTTACGTATGCACCGTAGTGGGGCACCGAAGCATATGGATATCGAAACCCTGTAAGACCGACTGTGTGCAGCTTCAGACTGCACTGCAGAATTCCAGCCGACAGCAGCGGGGAGCCGCCGGGTGCGCTTGCCGCACTCACTGCGAAAGGCAAAACCCGCGGTTCGGCTTGTCCGAACCGCGGTGCCGCAA
>USMJ01000123.1 GCA_900555805.1 uncultured Oscillospiraceae bacterium
AGTATTTGATGGCGAGCATCGCCTGATCGCGGGAAAAACCGTAGTATTCCATGAAGCTGTCCAAAAGGGGCGGGCCTATGAACGGGTATAATTCGCGGCGATCCGCTACCTCGATGCCGAAACGCTTGAGCGCGTACATAACGGAATTGGTGATCCCCTCACCTGGATCCGTCAGCGTTCCGTCGAGATCGAAAAAGACCGTATTTTTCATTCTTACACTTCCTTTGTGTTATAAATTCAGCGGATGAATTTTGTTCATCCGCTGAAATCAGATTATCTTGTGACCTTTTCGGGCTTCTCAATGTGGGAGAAGAAGAAGTCCTCTCTCTCCTTGGTGTTGATGACCGTGACAGGCTTTATCTGGTTGAGGACAACGCCTCTGCTTCTGAGCATCTCACGGTAGTCGTTGTAGGTGTTATGCTTAAGAACATACGCCTCGGGCATGCTGAGCATTCCCCAACGTCTGTATTTGAAGTATTTTTCGTTCGCTTTTCTGAGGTTCTCGTCAAGAAGCTCGACATATTTGAGTCTCTCTTCCTCGCTGACGGGATTCTTGGGCTCGAAGAGCATGCAGTATCTCGGCGGCTTGGTTGAGTAGTCGGCGTAGAAGCTGTGACCCTCAAGCTCATTGTTCATCGCCTTAGCGGTTTCGACAGCCGCCCAGTCAACCATCTGTGTGGTGGTCTTTTCGTTGGCGACGTTCATGCTCAGGTTGAGTCTGTAAAGGAACTCGATCTTCGGCGTGTTGTTATACTTGCCGGTGACCTTGACAACGTCTTCCATTCTGTATCTGTAAAGACCTGAGAAGTTGGTGACGATTATCTCGTATTTCTTGCCTTCCTCAAGATCCTGGATAAGGAGCGGTCTCATGTTCGGGTCTGTCTCGATCTCGTCCTCAACGGGCAGGAACTCGAAGAACAAGCTTCTGGGAAGAAGAACGGCGTCGTTGACATTAAGTTCGACGGGCATAGCTATATAGCCCTCAGCCGCGGCGTAGCCCATGTTATGAAGCGGAATATCGCCGACATAGTGCTTAACTTTGTCAACATAGACAGCGAGATTCGAACCGATCATACCGTAAGCCCAGCTGAGCTTCGGCCAGATTCTCGGAGCTATCGGAGTGTCAAAGCCCTTTTCGAACTCCTTGCGAAGCTCTGCGGCTCTCGCCGGATTGGGCTTGAATTTCTTTGAATACTCAGCCTTAAGCTCGGGCGTTATCTTGATATTGGGGTTGATTATACCCTTTTCGATATCGTCGCAGAGCATCTCCCAGTTTTCCTCGAGGTAGTCGAACATTGTCGTGACGAGGGTTATAACAAGAGAGCCGATATAGCTGACGTTTCTTTCTTCAAGGGCGAAACGGAGCTGAAGATAGGGAACGTCGATCTTTTCTTCGTTCTCACAATAAAGAAGAGAAAGCGGAGACGTTGAGAAGAACTTTGTTATGGGCTTGAGATAAGTAAGGGGTATCTGCGCCGCGCCGTTGCACATTTTTCCGTCGCTGAGCGGATGACCCGTAAGGCTCATAACAAGGGGGCCCTTCTGGGCATACATCTTCTTGCCGTGCGCCTTGAGATATTTTGAAACCGTTCCGACCGTTGCGGCGAAGCCCATGCACTGCATGTTCCAAAGATCCTTGCCCGACTTTGGGATAACCTTCGGCTTGCCGACGCTTCCCGAAGATGAGCAGTAGCGCTTGCACTCTCTTGAGCAGAGAATGTTCTTCTCGCCTGCGATCATACGGTCAACGTATGCGTCATAGTCTCTGTAGGTAGAAAGGGGTACCTTATCCTGGAAGTCCTTTATCGACTTGATCGAAGCGAAATCATACTTCCTGCCGTATTCGGTATCCTTGTTTTCGTCGATGATTTTTTTCAGCGCGGCCTCCTGAACGCCGACGGGATCCTTGGTGTAGTGATTTACGCCTGAAAGAACCCATTTTCCGAGCAGAACGCCGATATCTGACATTGCCATAAAAAACGTCTCCTTTTCGTCCATTGTAATAATACATACTAAAAACATAGGGATTATATCATATTTTGCAATTCTCTGTCAAGACATGATTATACATTTGCGTTAAAAAGACAGAGATTTAATATATTTGTTAATATTTTGTAACAATTGTTAAGTCACATGCGTTCGCTTATTTTCCTATGGGGCACGCGCCGAATGCCTGCTGCCGATCGGCGCGTACCCCATAAAAAAGCAGGCGCGTTTTCGCACCTGCTCATGTTATTTGATTATCTTACTTCGAGCCGAATATCGCGTTTATCACGTTCAAGAGCACGGTAAAGACGGCAATAACAGCCTTCATCAACTTCGCCATGGAGTCGGTCGAATTCTTCAGATATCCGTTGAGCGCCCATGTCATCATGTTGCCCTCGCCCGCATATTTCGCATATCTCGGGAACTCGGGGTTGGTGTCGACAGTCATCTGATCGGGTCCGTCGTAGCGCGCTATCGCAAGCAGGAGACGGTCGACGCTCTTGGGGAAGTCGAAGTGTTCGACGCCCTCGGTGAACCATGTGGTCTCGGGGAACATACAGCTCGACGCGTCTATCATATAGTCGGGCGAAATGTAGTCGAGTGTGTTATTCTTGACGGCGTTGTTAAGATATTCCGCCGAGAAGCTCTCGCCTCTTTTGACGCTCTTTGCGCCGAATGAAGCGCTCGGGACTTCAACTATACCGTCGCCGACATAGTTGCTGCTCTTTATGGCGGGGACTATCTGATTGCCGTATTTTGTGATTATAGCATATTTTGTTCCGCTTCTCTCCGACTGCTTAAGAATGCTGTCGATGTTTTCGAAGACGGTGTAATGATAATAGTCTATCTTGTCAATAAGTTTAGCGTATTTATCTTTCTGATTGCCGAATACGAAGTTCTTAGCTCCGGTATAATACTCGGTTTCGACCATGCTCCAATAGCCCGGCATGGATGCGAACGAGCTTATCAGGCTTCGCGGCATCAGTCTGTCGCATATCTTGGCATAGACGGCGTTGACAACCTTTGAGGTTATCTTGATCGTGTCCTCATAGTTCGCGATATATTCGCCCATGATAGCCAAAACGGGGTCGATTCCGAACATTTCTCTTATATACTGCTGAATTCCCTCGGGATTAAGCTGCATCTTACCGCTGAACATTTCGCTGCAGACGATGGAGCCTTTAGCCGTTGAGCAGTAGAGAACGTTGGTGTCGATCTTGTCGCTGCCGTATTCCTGAATGTATGCGCCGACAAGGTTACAGCCGTAGCAGCGGCTTATAAGAACGCACTTTCTCGAGCCTGTAACCTCGAGAACGGCGTTTATGTATTCGTCGAGCAGTTCGGCATTGTGGAACATGTCAAGACGCCAGTCATAGTGGAAGGTATAATCATAAAGTCCGTATACTCCGCCGGCCTTTGTGTCTCTGAGGTCGGATTTCCAATCCCAGATGATACCGCTGTTGTCCTTGGGCTCGCCGTCTTCGTTGAGCGTAAGATCGGCATATACTCCCGATATTATATCATATAAAACATCGCAGTATGCATCCCACGCCGCCTCGTTCTTGTTATGCGTATAAGCGTAAACGAAGGTTTTGGCAAGCTCTTCGAATTTCTTTGAATCGACGCCGTCAAGCGAAACGGGATATATAACCTTGCTGTTCGGGTCGGACTTGTCCTTATAGATAACATCGACCTTACCTATAACATAAACTATCGGAAGCGCGTCGCCGTTTTCGTCAACGGTCGCGAAAGCCGGGATCGCCGTAAGCGCGACAAGGATAACGGCCATAATAACCGATATGATTTTCTTTGAAGTTCCTTTCATTCTGTCAAAACCTCCCTTTGTACGAATTGTAACATAAAGGGCAAAGCATTTCAACACAGACGGGGCAAATTAAAATAAATTTAAAAACTTTTCATGGCTTTGCCAAGTTTTTCCCGGGAAATGTCACCGTTTCGCCGAGAAAACGTGACAGACAAGAATCGCGCCGAGATAAACCGTCACGGCGACAAGGCTGAAATTCGCTTTCCTGAAACAAAGCGTGGCGACGGCAAGAATAAGAAGCAGGGCGACGCAAATAACCGAAAGCGTGAAAATAACCGAATCCGCCTGTCTTTCCGGTACGCGCGACATGAGTGCGTACCGAAGCGCTCTCGCTCCGTCGAGCGAGTCAACAGGCAGAAGATTAAATCCGCCGACCATGAGACTGACAATCGCGATATCGCAGGCAGGCTTAAACGAAAATATACCGTAGCACCCGAAAGCGACGATGGCGAGCAGACAGTTGAAGAATATCCCGGCGAGGCTGACGACGGCTTCCTGCTTATAGCTCAGAGCCGTCACGCTGAACTTGTCTATCCTTATGCCGACGACCGAAAAGTTGATCATTCTCAGTCTCTCGCCGAAAAACAGCATGGCGGTTATATGCCCCAACTCATGAAAGAGGGAACACAGAAGCGAATAGAGAACTATCCTCGTTTCGCAGGTTATCAGCATAAGCGTTATGACTGCGAAGAAGCCCGTGCTGACGGATATTTCGCAGTCTTTTATATTGAATCTAAGCATTTCTTGAAAATCCGGCGAAATTCTTCAGCGCGTCCGCCGCGCCGAAAACATCCTCCTTTGTCAGAGAAAATCCGGTCAGATAATCATATCCCTCTTTTATCTTATCTCGTGCGCTCGTTTTGCATGAAATAAACAGCGCCAACACAAAAAGCGAGCACAGAACCGCCTGACAGATCCTGACCGACACGTACCAATCTTTATCTTCGGCCTTTCGCTCGGAATAACGGTCGATTCCCTCTTTCATTTTATTCAGCTCCCCTCCTGTTATCGGTTCAGAGAATACTATTCCGAAATGTACGGATTTATGCAAAAAGTATTGCTATTTGATTGCGTTTA
>USMJ01000124.1 GCA_900555805.1 uncultured Oscillospiraceae bacterium
CGCTCCCTTCGTCCGCTTTAGACCGATACGGTTTAAAGTCAGGAGGTCTGCAATCCGCCGGCTGAGCTGATTCTCCCTTTAAAATGGTGTTAGGTTATAGTAACTGCGCCTGTCGCACACGGCAGGAATTATAAACTTTTTTATTTGTTAATTATTCTTCGTCGCTGTCCTCGTCATATTCAAACAGCTCATCAAGTCTTTCCTGGAAAAAATCTCTGACTTCGTTATATTCGCCTTCGTCTTCGATCTCGACGAGATAGGTTTCGCCGTTCTCGTCAAGAACCTTGAGAATAATAGCTTCGCCGTCGTCCTCCAAGAGCTCTTCGCCGTTTTCGAATATCGGGAGCATGGCGACATATCTGTTTCCGTCGTCGGTCTCGATTCTGTCGATCTCTTCAAACTGATGCTCGACGCCGTCGTCGTCCGTGACGGTTATAATATCAAAATCGTAATTTTCTTCTTGCATTTTTGAAATGTCCTTTCGTCTCTTTCGTATCTGTATTTTAATATTTTTTCCGTCTTAAGTCAATATCTAAACAGGGATTTCAAGGAATATAAAAAATATTTCAAAATCTGTTCGCATTTCGGGCGTAATATGTTATACTATATTTATATGCGCTTCGCATATTTAAAATGATGAACACGAAATTAATATAGAGAAAAAGTGAAAGGAAGATCAAAATGCAGACAACAACTGTCTTCGGAACGTGGCAGATATCTAAGCCGCTCGGCACTGGAACACACGGAAAAACATACGAAATAACGAATTTTACGGGCGAGGAGGGCGTCTATAAGCTCATCAAAATTCCCGTCGAGCTGAAAAAGAACCCGGGCGAATTCCCGGTCAGAACGCAGCTTGACGCGGCGAAAGAGATGAAAAACGACATACTAAGCTCGATAAAATACATTCAGCTCAGAGATAACGGAAAATATTTCGTCCGCTATGAAGACTGCTCCTTTGTTCCGTCCGAGGATTTCACCACGCTTTCCGTTTCGGTACGAATGGAGAAACTGCTGAGCTTAGCCTCGGTGCTCGAAAGGCAGACTTTATCTCAGGATGAAGTCTTAAGACTTGCGGTCAATGTCTGCCGCTGTCTTGAAAAGTGCCGCGAAATGGACTATGTTTATACTAACCTGAAGCCCAACAATATATTTATAACAAGCACGGGCTGTAAGCTCGGCGACTTCGGAACCTTCGGTCTGTATGAGCCGAAGAAAATAAATGTCGCCATGAGAAAGTCGCATGATTATATGGCGCCCGAAATGATAAAGTTCGGCGAGATCAACTCGACTTCCGACACCTACGCCCTCGGCCTTATCATGTATTCTCTGCTGAACGGAAATAAGCTGCCGTTCATACCGAGATATGAAGAACAGGTCGGTATAAACGACGCCACTCTCGCTATCGAAAAGCGCTGCGCCAACTATGTCTTTACAGACCCCGACAACGCTTCGCCCGAGGTCAGGGACATCATCTTCAAAGCCTGCGCCTCGGCCGTCGGCAACAGATACGAAAGCCCGACCCAAATGAAAAACGATCTTCTTGTCGCTCTCGGCGAACAGGAGGAGAAAAATCCGTTCGAGCAGGCTGTCGAAATACCGCTTGACAAGAGCGATGACGGCAACAGTTCGAATTCGCAGTCCATGGAAAACATAACCACCTACGAATACGCCGACAGCAGCAAGAAAAACCGCAAAATCGACAAAAAGAAGCTCATACTTCTCATCGCGATAGCGGTCGTCTTCCTTGCGCTGATAGCGGTCGTCGCCCTGATCGTCTCCAAAGATCTGCCCCAAAACGCGAGCATTCAGTTCGCTTCAGACAGCATTTCCCCGTACCTTTCGGAGATATATTATGGATGACGACAAGCTGTTTTCGGCTTCGCTCGACGATAAAATTGCCAAATGCAAAAACGACTGCGTGATAACCTGCACGAAGTTTCTCGATTTGAGACAGCAGGGAATGTTTCTGACGCATCCGAAAGACAGAGAGGTCACCCCGATTCTTTTCGGCGGGTACGCTTCGGCTGAGCGAAAGATCGGAGTTTTCATCCCGAAATTATACGGCGTCGAGACCGAGGAAGAATTCCTTGACTACGACGGCGGAGAGCCGCTGAAAGCGGTCAGAATCGAAAAGGATAAGTTCTCACAGCTCGGCCACAGAGACTACCTCGGGGCGATAATGAACCTCGGGATAAAGCGCGAAACCGTCGGCGATATCCTGCCCGACGAAAAGGGCGCGAGCGTAGTGACTTTCAAAGAGATCGCACCGCACCTTATCGAAAACCTGACAAGAATCGGCAGAGGTTCATGCTCCTGCCGCGAAATTCCGCTTTCCGCGCTTGAAGAAGTGAAACCCGAAACGCAGGAGATTTTTGCGACCGTAGCGTCGCTGAGACTTGACAATCTCGTTTCTACAGCGTTTTCCGTTTCGAGAAGGCTTGCCTGCGAGGCGATAGAGCAGAAAAAAGTATTCATTGACGGCGTACCGTGTGACAAAACGGACAAAAAAGTGAATGTCGGTTCGAAAATCGTCTTTCAGGGCAGGGGAAAGGTCATTCTTCAGGAACAGAACGGCGTCAGCAAAAAAGACAGACCGAAGATCATAATAAAAAAGTATATTTAATATTTTTAATCAAAAGTCTTACTTTTTAATTGACAAAGCCGTTAATCGGTGATAGAATACAGATGTTGGATAACCTCGTTAGAGGGGAGTAGCTTTTTAACCGTAGATCAACATCCGCCGAATACGGCTGGTTTACGGGCATATTATTATGTGAGCGAGACCTTTAACATAGCTTAGCTATGTTAGAGGTTTTTTGATAATTAAAATAAAGTGCCAGACTTTTCGGTACATAATATAATATATAGAAAAGCCAAGCGCTGATAGAAAGGAAAAAAACATGAAGCATTATCTTGAAGAAGCTCAGTCCGTTCTGAAGGATCTCAACACGACCGAAAACGGACTCAGCTCGGATGAAGCGAAAAAAAGACTTGAGCAGAACGGCAAGAACAAGCTCAAGGAAGCCGAAAAGGAAACCCTTTTCAAAAAGTTCATCGGTTCTCTTGCCGACCCGATGATAATCATGCTCCTTGTGGCTGCGGTCATTCAGGCGGTCGTCACCGTCGTTGAAGTCGGCGGCAAGCCCGGAATCAAAGACTTCGCAGATGTTATCGTTATCCTGGTCGTTGTTATCATCAACACGATCATGAGCCTTGTCCAGGAAAGCAAGGCGGAAGCGGCGATGGACGCTCTTATGCAGATGACGGCGGCGACAAGCAAGGTTCTTCGTGACGGCGAAGTTGTCGTTATCAAGAGCGAAGACATTGTTGTCGGCGATGTTGTCGTTCTCGAAGCGGGCGACGCTATCCCGGCGGACTGCCGTATCCTTGAGTCGCACTCGATCAAGGTTGAAGAAGCCGCCCTCACAGGCGAATCGGTACCTGTTAGCAAGATCGTCGACGTCCTTATGTGTAAGGACACAAACGGCGACGTTGCCCTCGGCGACAGAAAGAACATGCTCTACAGCGGTTCGACGGTCGTTTATGGCAGAGGTAAGGCTGTAGTCACCTCCGTCGGTATGGACACCGAAATGGGTAAGATCGCAGGCGCGCTTTCAGCCGCAGAAAAGGAACAGACTCCTCTTCAGAAGAAGATGGCTGAGCTTTCCCGTTTCCTGACGAAGCTCGTTATCGGTATCTGCGTCCTCGTTTTCGCTGTCGGCGTTATCGAGGGTATGGTAAAGCACGGCGGATTTGAGTGGTCGTTCTTCGGCGAAACAGCCCTGAACACATTCATCGCGGCTATCGCTCTTGCGGTTGCGGCTATCCCCGAAGGTCTCCCCGCGGTCGTCACGATCATTCTTTCGATCGGCGTCACCGCGATGAGCAAACGCCAGGCGCTTATCAGAAAGCTTACAGCCGTTGAAACGCTCGGTTGTACACAGATAATCTGTTCCGATAAGACAGGTACACTCACACAGAACAAGATGACCGTCGTTGACGAATATACGACAGATAAGGAATTCCTCGCCAAGGCGATGGCTCTTTGCTCCGACGCGGAGATAAAAGAGGGTCAGGACACCTCGACGGGCGAACCGACAGAATGCGCGCTCGTCAACTATGCCAATTCACTCGGTATGCCCAAGTATGAGCTTGAGAAGGTTTCGCCGCGTGTCGGTGAAGCTCCGTTCGATTCGGGCAGAAAGATGATGTCGACCGTCCATGAGTTTGACGGAAAATATATCCAGTTCACCAAGGGCGCCTGCGATGTTATGCTTAAGCGCTGCGTCGGTTACTATAAGGACGGTCAGATCATCCCCATGACCGACGAACTTATCGACGAGATAAACAGGAACAACAAGGCGTTCGCCGATAAGGCTCTTCGTGTTCTCTGCGCCGCATACAGAATACATGACGTTATGCCTGAGTCATGCGAGCCCGAAGCACTTGAGCATGATCTCATATTCATCGGCGTTGTCGGCATGATCGACCCGTGCCGCCCCGAGGTTTACGACGCCATCAAGGAATGCCGTATGGCAGGTATCCGCCCGATAATGATCACGGGCGACCATAAGGATACAGCTGTCGCTATCGGCAAGGATCTCGGTATAATCACCGACGAAAGCGAAGCTATAGTCGGAGCCGAGCTTGATAAGTTCTCCGATGAAGAGCTTGTCGAGGAAGTTGTCAAATATTCGGTCTACGCGCGAGTTCAGCCCGAGCATAAGACAAGAATAGTCAAGGCATGGAAAGCAAGAGGCATGGTCACGGCTATGACAGGCGACGGCGTTAACGACGCTCCGTCAATCAAGGCCGCCGATATCGGTATCGGCATGGGCATCACCGGCACGGACGTCACAAAGGGTGTCGCCGACATGGTGCTCG
>USMJ01000125.1 GCA_900555805.1 uncultured Oscillospiraceae bacterium
CGGTTTGTTCCGACGGCGGAATAGTTCACGACTATCATATGACCCTCGCTCTGGCTATGGGCGCAGACTTTATGATGCTCGGCAGATATTTCGCGAGATTTGACGAGAGCCCGACGCCGAAAATCAACATCAACGGAACCTATGTCAAGGAATATTGGGGCGAAGGCTCGAACAGAGCGAGAAACTGGCAGAGATACGACCTCGGCGGAAAGTCAAAGCTTTCATTCGAAGAGGGCGTCGATTCATATGTCACCTATGCCGGTTCGCTTCATGACAATGTTGAAAAGAGCCTTTATAAAGTTAAATCAACAATGTGCAACTGCGGCGTGTTATCAATCCCCGAGCTTCAGAAGAACGCCAAAATGACGGTCGTTTCTTCAACGAGTATAGTCGAGGGAGGATATCATGACGTCATGCTCAAGAATAAATAAGGGGTGTTTTATATGTCATTCGACGCACTTAAAGTCAAAAATGATCTTGTCAGATGGATAAGAGACTGGTTCGAGGAAAACGGCAAAGGCTGCAACGCCGTTGTCGGAATTTCAGGCGGAAAGGACAGCTCAACCGTTGCCGCCCTTTGCGTTGAAGCTCTCGGAAAGGACAGAGTTATAGGCGTGCTTATGCCCAACGGCGTTCAGCATGATATAGATATGGCTCAGCTTCTCGTCAGCCACCTCGGCATAAAGAACTATACCGTCAACATAAAAAGCGCATTCGACGCTCTTTCGGGCGAAGTCGAAAAGGCTGTCGGCGAACTGACACCGCAGACGAAGAACAATCTTCCGGCGAGACTTAGAATGTCTACGCTGTACGCAGTAAGTCAGACGGTTAACGGACGTGTTGCGAACACTTGCAACCTCTCCGAAGACTGGGTCGGTTATTCGACGAGATACGGCGATAACGCAGGCGACTTCAGTCCGCTTTCAAAGCTCACCGTTCAGGAGGTCAAAGCGATAGCGAGAGTTCTCGGACTGCCCGAGGTTCTTGTTGAAAAAACGCCGATAGACGGACTTTGCGGAAAGACTGATGAGGACAATCTTGGCTTCACATATGCTACTCTTGATAAATATATCAGAGAGGGCGTCTGCGAGGACGAAGAAATCAAAAATAAAATCGACAGAATGCATAAGCTCAATCTGTTCAAGCTTGAATATATGCCCGTTTTCGAGTATAAACCCGAAGATTGAGATCGAGACATAAGAAAATCTCCCGACTGTAATTTCTTACAGCCGGGAGTGTTATTTTCCTTCCGCAGGCATTCTCCTGCGTACCTATTATTCGGCCAAGGCTCTCTCAAGCCAGATGCTGCCGATATCCATTGCGTTGTGAAGTCCTTTCTTTTCGGTCTTCTGAGCTATTCTGTAGTGGGGGCGGACGTCGGGATCGGTGTTGATAAGCTGAACCGATACCTTGTCGGCGACATTCAGACCGCCGAGATCCTTTGTCGTGAGTATCTGGAACATGACGACATATTTATCGCTCATGTTGCCGTAATAAAGCGTGTTTCCGCAACGCACGAGCGGCCTGTTCTTGTAGGTCAAAAATTCTTTCTGATCTTTCTTCGCTGCCATAGTGATCTCTCCTTGCATAAATTTATTTGTTAAGGTAGCTGTTTAAAAGCTCCTGTAACAGTTCGTCACGGTCGAGCTTGCAGATGAGGCTCCTCGCGTTATTGTGAGTCGTTATATAGGTCGGATCCTCAGAAAGTATATAGCCGACGATCTGGCTAATGGGGTTATAACCCTTCTCTTTAAGCGAGTTATAGACGATCGTGAGTATCTCTTTCATCTCATCTTCTTTATCAAGCTTTAAGGTGAACTTGATTGTTTTATCTGTCATAATATGACCTCCCGTCAACTGCTTGTATTCATCTACAACTACATTGTATAACAAAACTCACAAAAAAACAATGTGAAATTGAAAAGAAATTGAAAATAAATGAAAAATTGTTTTTATCCCGTTTCAATATATATGAAATCCGCCTTGGATCAATACCATATATTGGATTTTGTGTAACCCGATGAAAAGCCGAGGGCGACACGGGGCATTTTTTGTCGAAATATACAAAGTTGGAAATGTTGCGACAATTTGTGTTGACTTTGAATATTTTATGTGATATCGTAAGGGCGTAACAACAAGTGAATATCGCCGATATAGGTCCGGATAGATGGCCCGGACGTTTCTACCGTAAAGCCTTTCATTTACGACTATTGGTTGAAAAGACTCATCCGAGGTACGCTTTGGTCACTGCGTCTTTTTCGGTTATATCGGTGACAGGAAAATCCTGTTGCTTTTTTATTTTTTCGGAGGTGAACGCTGTGAAAGCTCTTGAGAATAAGATCCTTAAAGAGGGCAAGGTTTATGACGGCGGAATTTTAAAGGTCGGCAGCTTCCTTAATCAGCAGATAGACTCCGACTTTATGATGGAAATGGGTGCGGAAATCGCGCGTCTTTTCAAAAATGAGAATATAACAAAGGTACTGACCGTTGAAGCGTCGGGTATTGCGGTTGCGCTTGCAGCCGGAGCTAACTTACATGTTCCAGTTGTGTTCGCTAAAAAGCATAACACAAGCAATATCCAATCAGACGTCTATTCATCGGTCGTTTACTCTTTTACCCATAATACCGAGTACAACATAGTAGTCAGCAAGGACTATCTTTCTTCTCGCGACCGAGTTCTGATCGTCGACGACTTCCTCGCAAGGGGAAAGGCGCTCATGGGTCTGACCGACATCATAAATCAGGCCGGCGCCGAGCTTGTCGGATGCGCGGTAGCGATCGAAAAAGGCTTCCAGCGCGGCGGCGACGAACTCAGAGCTAAAGGCATAAGAGTCGAGGCTCTCGCGCTTATTGACAGCATGGATGAAAACGAAATCGTTTTCAGAAAGCAGTAAAACCGTATGTAATTATTTTTACATAAATAACAAAAATCTCTAACGGAGGAACAAAGGTAATGAAAAGAATTCTCGCAATCGTTATGGCTCTCGTACTTGTCGTAGCAGGCGTCGTATGTCTCACGGCATGCAAGGGTGGAAACAATGACACCCCGTCTGACAACGCATCGGACAACAACAAGGTTGACGTTTCAAAGGTCAAGCTCGGCGTTATTTGTCTCCACGATGAAGATTCAACCTATGACCTTAACTTCATCAACGCTGTTAAGGACGCTCAGAAGGCTCTCGGTCTTTCCGACGATCAGGTTATCATCAAGAGAAACATCCCCGAATCAAACAAGTGCTATGAGGCTGCCGCCGATCTCGTTGACGAAGGCTGCAATGTAATTTTTGCTGACTCTTTCGGCCATGAAGATCACATGATCAAGGCTGCTAAGGAATTCACTGATGTTCAGTTCTGCCACGCAACAGGCACAAAGGCTCACACCGAAAACCTTCCCAACTATCACAATGCGTTCGCTTCGATCTATGAAGGCAGATATCTCGCAGGTATCGCCGCAGGTCTCAAGCTCAACGAAATGATCAAGGCAGGCACGATCAAAGAAGATCAGGCTCTTATCGGTTATGTCGGCGCTTTCACCTACGCTGAAGTTATTTCGGGTTACACCTCATTCTACCTTGGCGCAAAGTCTGTTTGCCCGAGCGTTAAGATGAACGTTCAGTTCACAGGCAGCTGGTATGACGAGACAGCAGAAAAGACAACCGCTCTTTCACTTATCAGCAGCGGTTGCGTTCTTATCAGCCAGCATGCTGACTCAATGGGTGCTCCCTCAGCCTGCGAGGAAAAGAATGTTCCCAACGTATCATACAACGGCAGCACAGTTGAGAGCTGCCCGAACACATTCATAGTTTCGTCAAAGATCAACTGGGCTCCCTACCTTGAGTACATCGTCAAGAGTGTTGCCGAAGGCAAGACCATCGACACCGACTGGACAGGCACTCTCGCAACAGGTTCGGTTCAGCTTTCAGATATCAACGACAAGGCTGCCGCAGAAGGCACAAAGGAAGCTATCGAAGCTGCTAAGGCTAAGCTTGAGAGCGGCGAGATCCATGTCTTCGACACCGCTACATTCACAAGCAACGGCAAGAAGGTCGACAGCTACAAGGTTGAGGATACAAACGAAGTTATCAAGGACGGTTACTTCGCTGAGTCTGACTTCCGTTCAGCTCCCTACTTCGATCTCGAGGTAGACGGTATCACAAGACTTAATGTTAACTTTGGTTAATCATTTCCTGCAAAGGCGGGGCTTTCGCCCCGCCTTAATTTGATTTTAGATACAAACTCTGAAATCAATAGGGAAGAACCGAACAAAGTACGATTTTTCCCTATTGGTTTCAACTTACAGTCAGCAGAGACCCGTGGCGTACCGCATATAAAAACGGGACAGGCTGAAACTAACAAACGGAGGTAATCTTATGGCCGAAAAAGCAATTGAGCTCGTCAATATCACCAAACGGTTCGGCAGCATCGTCGCCAACAATAACGTCAGTCTCGAGGTTATGAAGGGCGAAATCCTCGCCATACTCGGTGAAAACGGATGCGGAAAAACCACGCTGATGAACATGATCGCCGGAATATATTTCCCCGACAGCGGCAAAATCTTCGTCGACGGAAACGAAGTCGTTATCCGCTCGCCGAAGGATGCGTTCAAGTATAAGATCGGTATGATCCATCAGCATTTCAAACTCGTTGATGTTTTCACGGCAAGCGAAAATATAGTTCTGGGCGTCAACGACGGTTCAAAATATAACATGAAAAACATAAACGGCAAGATCATGGAGATCGCCACAAAATACGGCTTCAACATTGATCCGCAGAAAAAAATTCATGAGATGTCAGTCTCCGAAAAGCAGACCGTTGAAATTATCAAAGTTTTGTATCGCGGCGCGGATATTCTGATTCTGGATGAGCCGACCGCCGTGCTGACCCCGC
>USMJ01000126.1 GCA_900555805.1 uncultured Oscillospiraceae bacterium
CGGCAATTGTTTTCTTTAATTTTAACATGTTCCATCTCCTTTTCTTTTTGAATTTCTTGCAATACAGCAGGCACTTTTTGCTGTTTTACAATTGCAGGTTAACATATTTCAGCGTGAATTTCAATAATCTTAAGGAAATCGTAAGGTTTTCTTAAGGAAATCTTAAGGTTTGACGGAATTTCTTAAGGAAATCTTAATGTTTATCCAAACAGAAACCGACCGGACGGGGCGTTTGCCCCGTCCGGTCGGTTGTTTATATTCAACTCTTTATTTCCCTTTTGACGGTTTTCTCACCGCATTGAGCAAGATATAAACCGCGATCAAAACTATCACCGTGCAGACAAGTATGGCGTACATAGTATTGAGACTGACCTCTTTGTCGAAGAAATATAACTTGCAGTCGACAGCTTTCATCATCTCGCTTATCATCTCGTCGGGAACGCCCTCGTCGCTCATAGCCGCGAGCGCGCCGCGCATGGTATGATTACGAATAAGCGAGGTCGCGTACGTTCCGGGCAGGAAAGATATCACACGCTGAAGTCCCACGCCGAACTGCGAGATCGGCATATATGCGCCGCAGATGAAGCCGTAGGCGGAGCTGACGACCGTTCCGACGGCGGATATCTGACCCTGAGAAGTGAGGAAGATGTTGATGATCGAGCTGAGCGACGTTCCGAAAAGAACGAGCAGGAACACGTCTAGGAACACCAAGAGAAGATCTTTGACGGAAATATAGTTGCCGACCTTGAACATATAGATCATTCCGACGCCGATCGCCGCGAAACAGATGACGAGCGTCGAGATAGCCGTCGAGATGTAGTAGCTCAAAGCGAGCGTAGATTTCTTGACGGGCGTCACCGTCAGGTCGTGCCTTGCGCCGCTGACCTTATCCTGAACCATGAGCATATTCGAACAGAAAGCGACTGTCACACCGCTGACCGCGAGCAATGACGACAGCAGCTCGCCGCCGACGGCTCCGTTGATGATCTTTTCGGGGATCGTTATAAATTCGGGGATTCCCGACACGAACGCGTCGCGATAAACCTTGGCGAGGAATGTCGCGTAAAGCACAAGAAGTATCATCGGCGTTATCAGCGAAGTGAAAAACATGCCCTTGTCTTTGAAAAACAGCTTACAGTTTCTTTTTATCAAGTTTCCGAGACCTGTCATTTCTCATCGCCTCCCGTCAGTTTCTTACCCGTCACGGCAAGGAAAACATCGTCCATCTTGCCCTTGGTTATCTCATAATCCTTGAAAATATCGGCGTGGCCGACTATCATCTCTGTTGCCGCCGCTGTGTTTGGTACGCACAGGCGAAGCGCGCCGCCGACCTTTTCGTATTCGTATCCGAGCGAGGCGATCGCCTCCTCGTTGTAATCGTAGAACGTAATAAAATCGCCCGTGTATTTATTCTTAAGCTCAATGGGCGTTCCCTCGGCGGCTATCTTACCGCTGTCGAGAATTATGACGTAGTCCGCCTCTGCGGCTTCCTCCATATAGTGAGTGGTGAGGAAAACTGTCAGGTTTTCGTCCTTTCTCAGCGTTGTGACGACATCCCATAAAAGACGCCTTGTCTGGGGGTCAAGTCCTGTTGTCGGCTCATCTAAAATAAGTATTTCCGGCTTGTTTATCAGCGCTCTGGCTATGTCAGCTCTGCGTCTCTGACCGCCCGAGAGCTTTCCGACGGGTCTGTTCAGGATATCGCCGAGTTCGAGCATCTGAGTAAGCTCGGAAAGTCTCTGCTTGAAGTCCTTGCCCGTCACGCTGTAGAGCGCGGCTCGGCACTGAAGATTTTCCTTGACGGTCAGCGCTTTGTCGAGAACGGAATTCTGGAACACGACGCCGAGCCTTGAAGCGATGTCGCCCATGCCGGAGTCTATGCTCTTTCCGCAGATATCGACCTCGCCGCTGTCCTTGGCGAGCTGACCGCACATTATAGATATGGTCGTGCTTTTGCCTGCGCCGTTGACGCCTAAAAAAGCGAAAAGCTCGCCCTGTTTAACATGAAATGACAAATCCTGAACAGCCTTGACCTGACCGAACGATTTGTTCAGGCTCTTTATTTCAATTATATTACTCATCTTTCAACCTCTTTTCGGAAAAACGTTTTAATAATCCTTGGTACATGTCGGTAAGCATTTCACTCACGTCTTCTTCTCGGATTTCAAGATATTCGGTGGCGACCATTGTCGCTATACCGTGGACGAATATCCACATTTCGGTGTGGAACCTCTCCGCCTCGCTTCTCTCAAGCCCCGTCGAAGAAACCAGCATATCTATAACAGGCTTAACGCTGTTATCTTTCTGAATATATTCGTTCTTGCTTCTGTGGCGCATGAACAGGAGCTTGAAAAGTTCCCTCTCGTTCTTTGCGTATGATATATACGCAAGGCCCGTGTTCTTATATTTCGGGCAACCCTCGGGCGAGCGGTAGCTCAAAACATACTCCATGTATTTGCCGTAGGCGGTCTTGATAACGTCGTATTTCAGTTCATCCATTGAAGCGTAGTTTGAGAAGATCGGCTGAGTTGAACAGCCTATTTTCGCCGCGACTGATCTCGCGTTCACGCTCTCGGCTCCGCTTTCACGGATGATCCCTATCGCCGCGAGAACGATATCATCCCTGGACACTTTAGCTTTAGGCGGCATAACATTCCCCTTTCCGATATATTCCTGCCGATGTCTGTCGGCTTTTATATCTCCAGTTATATAACTGCTGTTATTATAACATCGGTCTTAGCTTCTGTCAATAGAAGTTTAAAATTTATTTTTATATGGGGTTCTAAATCCGACCGCAATTTTCGACAAGCACACGCTTTCCCGTACCTATATGACGGCGTTTTTCCCGATTCGTAATCAAAATTCGGCGATTTGAATTAAAAAAAATAAAAATTTTTGAAAAAATTCGCAAAATTATACAAAATTCATCTTGCGAATGATGAAAGATTGTGCTATACTGCAAAAAGTGAATAACTTTCACGGAGTATGTCGAAAACGAAATAAGGAAAAATTGGAGGAAAAACATGGACAATCAGATCAGGGTAGTCCTTGCGGAGGACTGCAACAGCTTCGGCAAAGCATGCAAAAGCACGCTTGAGACATACGGATATCAAGTGACGATGCTTGAAAAGAACGGTCAGGCCGTCATAGAACATTTGAGAACCAACGGTGCGGACGTTGTTCTCATGGACGCTTTTATGCAGCAGATCGACGCGCTGGGCGTACTTAAAGAAATGAGTCAGATGAATTTCGACAGAAAGCCAGTCGTTATGATCATGAGCGCCGTCGACAACGCGAAATTCGAGCAGGAGCTCGTCAACGCAGGCGCCGACTACTGCTTCCTGAAGCCGTTCGACATTGACCTCATGGCTCAGAGAGTCAGGCAGATGGTCAAATGGCACAACGACGACAAAAGCTCGCTTATACTTGACTATTCCAAACCCGGCAGCGACCTCGAGATAATCGTATCGGATATCATGCACCAGATAGGCGTCCCGGCTCACATCAAGGGCTATCAGTATTTGAGAACAAGTATCCTCATGACGATAGACGACCCGGAGCTTATGCATTCGGTCACGAAGATTCTCTATCCGACCGTCGCTAAAATGTATAACACAACGTCTTCAAGGGTCGAAAGAGCCATCAGGCACGCCATTGAGGTCGCTTGGGACAGAGGCGATGTTGACGTCCTCAGTGCATACTTCGGTTACACTATCCAAAACAGCAGGGGAAAGCCGACAAACTCGGAATTTATCGCTATGATCAGCGACAAGCTCAGACTTAAAATGAAGATAGGATGAGTTAAATTGAAAGGAGAACCGCATGAGGTGTGCGCTTTATGCGAAAGTTTAAAGGTTTGAAAGAGGAATTGAAAATTATAAGCGAGCGTATCGAAGATGATATGCTCGCTTTTACTATACAATTATATTATATAAATCTTATCTGAGGTCTATTCCGCAGGAACAGCTTATCAGAAAATCCGTATATTTCGGATATTTCGAGAAGAAATGGGCGTGGTTTTTAGTGATGATCACATTATCGGCGAGGATGACATTCATCATTCTCAAAAAGCCCGAAAGCTCTTTTAAAGCCGCCTTGTCGCTCTCTGACGGCGTTGCTATACCCGACGGATGATTATGGACGGTGATGACCATTTTCGAGCGGTTTTCGACTATTGAAGCGGCTATGGCTCTGTTGTCGAAACTGACCCTGTCGAAACTTCCGTCGCCGAGCCATGTGTAGTTGACAAAATTTCCGTCGGCGTTGAAATGCAGGAGCATCGCTCTTTCCTGCGGCGTGTTGATATATTTAGAGCGGACGAAGTTTTCTATAAGGTCGGTGTCGGTTGTTTTGAATTCCGTGACCGTCTTTTTCTCTATATATCTTTTCATCGCCGACTGATAGAGCGTGAGGTATGTAGCGGCGTGTTCGCCTATTCCGTCGACCGACATAAGCTCGTCGAATTTAGCGTCGAACACCCTGTCGAACGAGCCGAATTTTTCTATCAGCTTATGGGCGAGAGGGTTTGTGTCGCCCTGCGGAATGGCGAAAAAGAGCATAAGTTCCAGCAAGGTGAAATCGGACATGCCCTCGCAGCCGCCGACATTATATTGATTTTTTAGTCTTTTTCTGTGACCGCCGTGCGGATGCTCAGCCATCGTTTCACCGCCTTGACTACAATTCTACGCTTCAGTATAAACCGAAACGCCTTTTATTTCAATAGGTACGCTTAAAATTCTGCTTTTCGCGGTTTTCTGCTCGGGTTATGAGTTTGGTATAAAAGCGGAAGTGACTGTCGGATAGTTCGGCGGCACCCGCTCGGTTTGAGATAGAGGGAAGTTCGCGGCAAAAGGCTTCCCCG
>USMJ01000127.1 GCA_900555805.1 uncultured Oscillospiraceae bacterium
CGTCGACCGCTCCCGCCCGCCCACCCGGAAACCGTTGAGATTTCACAAACAATATTGACAACAAATCAGCGATAATGTATAATAACGGCCGTTGTGTATCGTTAGTTATACAATATTATATACACAAGTGAAAAGAGGAGACTTGAATGCTTGAAATCAAAAATTTAACGAAAACCTACGGCGATAAAAAGGCTGTCGACGATCTGTCGCTGCATATCGCCCCGGGCGAAGTTTACGGCTTTATCGGCCATAACGGAGCCGGTAAGACCACAACGCTCAAATGCGTCGTCGGAATTTTGCAGTTTGATTCGGGCGAGATAAAAATCAACGGAACATCGGTGCAGTCCGATCCGATAGCCTGTAAAAAGCAGATAGCCTATATCCCCGACAACCCGGATCTTTACGACTATATGTCGGGCATAAAGTATCTGAACTTTATCGCCGATATCTTCGGCGTCGGCGAAAGCGAGAGACAGGAGCGCATACATAAATACGCCGATATGTTTGAACTGACGGGCGATCTCGCTCAGTCCATAGCGTCATATTCCCACGGCATGAAGCAGAAACTCGCTATCATCGCCGCGTGGATACACGACCCGAAGCTTATCATCATGGATGAACCGTTCGTCGGCCTTGACCCGAAGGCCTCCCATCTTCTCAAGGGCATGATGCGAGAGGTCTGCGACAGAGGAGGGGCTATATTCTTTTCGACCCACGTTCTCGAAGTCGCCGAAAAGCTCTGCGACAAGGTCGCCATAATCAAGGGCGGAAAACTTATCCGTTCGGGTACAATGGAGCAAGTGCGAGGGGACGACAGTCTCGAAGACGTATTCCTTGAGCTGGAGGGAGAATAATGTTAAAATTACTTCTGAAAAAGCAGTTAGTTGACATTAACCGAAGCTTCTTCCAGGACAGAAAAACGGGAAAAATGCGTTCAAAGGCGGCGAGTATAGCCTGGATAGTCGGCTATGCCATGCTGATGATATTCGTTCTCGGCGGAATGTTTATCGCGGTTGCGCTTAAAGTCTGCGGTCCGCTTGTGAGCGCCGGAATGACATGGCTTTATTTCACCGTTTTCAGCCTTATAGCCGTTGCGATGGGCGTTTTCGGAAGCGTTTTCAACACCTACGCCGGACTTTATCAGGCGAAGGATAACGATCTTCTGCTTTCGATGCCCATTCCCGTGAGGTACATTTTAGTTTCCCGATTGCTCGGAGTTTATCTCATGGGTTTGATGTTCTCCGCTATTATTATAATTCCGGCAGTCATAGCTTATTTCGTGACAGTTCCGTTTTCTTTCAAGGCTCTGATAGGCTCGTTGGCTCTCATCGCCGTGATTTCGGTTATAGTTATGGTGCTTTCGTGCCTGCTCGGCTGGGTCATAGCTAAAATCAGCGCGAAAGTCAAGAATAAAAGCTTTGTCACGGTCGTGTCGTCGCTTCTCTTCCTCGGAATATATTATTTCGCGTATTTCAAAGCAAATGAGCTTTTACAGTCGCTTGTCGAAAACGCCGCAACCGTCGGCGCAGAAATCAAGACTGCCGCTTATCCTTTATATATGATAGGCAAGGTCGGCGAGGGTGATCCCGTTTCCGTCATAGTTACGGTCGCGGTATCAGCCGCCCTCTTAGCGCTCACTTACTTCGTACTTTCAAAAACATTCCTGAAAATGGCGACGGGAAGTTCAATCATAGCGAAGAAAGCCTATGTTGAAAAGGCGATGAAGAGAAAGAGCGTCAGATCGGCGCTTTACGGCAGAGAGATGAGCCGGCTTCTCGCGAGTCCGACCTATATGCTCAACTGCGCCCTCGGAACGCTTTTGATAATTGCCGCCGCCGTTGCGGTGTTGATAAAAGGCTCGGATATGATAACGGCGCTGAACGCGAACATCCCCGAACTGACTGGTTTTGTCGCGCCGATCTCCTGCGCGCTGCTCTGCTTCCTGTCGGCGATGAACGACCTGACCGCTCCGTCGGTGTCGCTTGAGGGAAAAAGCCTGTGGCTTGCCCAATCTCTGCCCGTTGATCCTTGGGCGGTACTCCGAGCTAAGCTCGAACTTCACATTTCGCTGACAGCCGTACCGACTCTGCTTTGCGGAGTTTGCCTTTGCGCGGTATTCAAACTGAGCGTGGTTTCATCGGTGCTCGTCCTGTTTGTCGCTGTCGCTTATATCGTCTTTTATGCCGCTCTCGGACTTGTCATCAACCTCAAAATGCCGAACCTCAACTGGACGAGCGAAGTCGTTGCGGTCAAGCAGAGCATAGGCATACTTATAGCTCTGTTATCGGGCTGGTTCTATGTCCTCGCCCTCGGCGCAGCGTTCTTCGCTCTGAGAAACACGCTTTCGTCCGATGTGCTGATGCTCATACTCGGTGCGGTCACTTCACTTGCGGCGTTCGGACTGATAAAATATATCAAGACCGCAGGCGCGAATATCTTCGCGGCGCTGTAAAGGCTAAGACTTATATTCAACTTATCACATTCCGATGTCGTTAACCTCGGTTTTCCGAGCGGTAACGGCGTCGGATTTTTTGCATAATGCAAGGAAACAGGCATCGCGGAAAACTCGAATTTTATAAAAATATGCGACTTACGAAACAAATGTCGATTAAAATTGTGTATAAAAATTTTGCGTTGACAATTGCATCAACATTATGTATAATAAGATCGCAAAGGGATTTTAAATCTTCAATTCCTTAAAGTCTAAATTATAGGAGGACAAAACAGTGGACGAAAACAACACAACACAGCAGCAGTATCAGCAGCCCCAACAGCAGTATCAGCCGCAGGATACAAGACCTGTCGCTCAGCTTAAAACCGACAGAAGTCTCGCTAAATTCATCCTGCTCTCGCTGATCACATTCGGAATTTACGGCATTGTCGTTATTTACGGCTTATCGGAAGACATCAATACCGTTTGCGGACGCTATGACGGAAAGAAGAGCATGAACTATCTTCTTGTTCTCTTCATTCTCGGCCCCATCACCTGCGGTATCTTCACGCTTATATGGTTCCACACCTTAAGCGAAAGAGCCGGCGCAGAGCTTGCCCGCCGCGGAATCAACTACAGCTTCGGCGCATCCGATTTCTGGCTTTGGAATGTTTTAGGCGCTTTGATTCTCGTCGGACCGTTTGTTTACAGCAACAAACTCATCAAGACCGTCAATCTTCTTAACGCCGACTTCAATGTCAAAGGCTGATAACCGATTTATTATCATATCGGACTGACAAAAAAGCTAAAGTAATATAAAGCTGTAATTCGCGGCCGCCGTTTAAAAGCGGCTTGCGAATTACAGCCTTTAATTTTTCCGCTTGCGCTGCCT
Organism: uncultured Oscillospiraceae bacterium; assembly: GCA_900555805.1. GTDB lineage: Bacteria > Bacillota > Clostridia > Oscillospirales > Acutalibacteraceae > UBA6857. The sequence goes on from USMJ01000127.1 coordinate 3,324, forward strand.
GAACGGACTTTCTGTTCGTTCATTTTTAACTTGTGCGTTTAACCGCGAAATTCGCTTTCACAGCCCAGCGTAAAAATATTCTTCCGCCCATGCAAGGAAATTTATTCTTAGGGGTTGTATTTTGCTTGATTTTAGTATAATATATACAACGGATATACCGAAATTCGATATTTTTTTTAACTTTTTTGGAGGTTTACATGAAATATTCACTCACAGAAGCTCAAGCTAAGGAGCTTATAGAGGCTAAACTTTCTCACTACTACGGCGTGTCGCCGACAGAAGCGACCGACGAACAGTTCTATAAGGCCGTCGCTCTTATAGTAAGAGAAATGATGCATGACGGAAGCAGAGAGTTCAAGAAAACGGCTCTCGATAAAGGCGCAAAGAAGATATACTATTTAAGTATGGAATTTCTTATGGGCCGTTCGCTCAAAAACAATCTTTATAATCTTAATCTGACTTCGACCTTTGAGAAGGCTCTCAAAAGCTTCGGCATAAAGCTTGACAAGCTTTATGACCAGGAGCCCGACGCAGGTCTCGGCAACGGCGGTCTCGGCAGACTTGCCGCCTGTTATCTTGACGGACTCGCTTCACAGGGATATCAGGGCATGGGATATTCTATCCTTTATGAATACGGTATCTTCAAACAGAAGCTTGTCGACGGCTGGCAGACCGAGCTTCCCGACTTCTGGCTTCCCGGCGGAGAAGTATGGCTCGTCAGAAGAGACAAGGATAAGGTCGATGTTCTCTTCAACGGCTATGTCGAGGATTCATGGGATAATCAGTATCATTACGTTGAGCAGAAGAACGCCACCGTTATCACCGCCGTTCCCTACGATATGTTCGTCAGCGGCAAGGACGGCAAGGCGACAAGCATCCTCCGCCTTTGGAAATCCCAGGCGCCGGGCCTTGATATGAGCCTGTTCGATCAGGGTCAGTATATGAGAGCTATGGAACAGAACGCTATGGCCGAGGTCATCAGCAAGGTCCTCTATCCCGCCGACAATCACCCCGAAGGCAAGTCGCTTCGCTTAAAGCAGCAGTATTTCCTCGTTTCCGCCTCTGTTCAGGATATGATCCACCGCCACCTTCGCCACTACGGCACGATGGACAATTTCGCAGAGAAGAACGCGGTACACATAAACGACACTCATCCGACCCTCGCTATTCTCGAGCTTATGAGAATCCTGCTCGACGAATGCGGCTACGGCTGGGACGACGCCTGGAGCATCGTCACCAAGGCTTGCGCCTACACCAACCACACCGTTATGAAAGAGGCTCTCGAATGCTGGAACGAGGATCTGTTCAGATCGCTTCTTCCGAGAGTTTATCAGATCGCCAAAGAGGTCGATAACCGCTACAGAGCCAATGTCTGGGCGCTCACGGGCGACGCGGGCAAGGTCGAAAGAATGGCCGTCATCTCAGACGGTATCATCAGAATGGCTAACCTTTGTGTTGCCGCCTGCCACAGCGTCAACGGCGTTTCGGCTCTTCATTCCCAGATTCTCAAGGATGATCTTTTCAATGACTACTATCAG
>USMJ01000128.1 GCA_900555805.1 uncultured Oscillospiraceae bacterium
GGCGTGAGCGCATTTTATTCCGTCGACAGCCGCCGAAACTATGCCGCCGGCATAGCCTGCGCCCTCTCCGCAGGGGTAAAGTCCCCGGACGTTTGTCTGGAAAAATTCGTCGCGGATTATCCTGACGGGCGACGAGCTTCTTGATTCGGGAGCGGTCAGAACCGCGTCGTTCATGGTGAAGCCGTCAATCATCCTGCCCATTTTGACGAGCCCCTCCTGCATGGTGTTCGTCACCTTTTCGGGGAGAACGAGCCTTATATCGCTCGGGGTCACGCCGAAAGGATAGCTCGGTCTGACAGCGCCGAGCTTGGTTGATTTTCGGTCAGCGAGGAAGTCGCCGACAAGCTGACACGGTGCGGTATAATCTCCGCCGCCGACCGCGAAAGCCGTGTGTTCGAGCTTTTCCTGAAGCTCGAAGCCCGACAGAACGTCCTCGCTCGGGAAGTCCTCGGGTTCGATCCCGACAAGGAGAGCCGAGTTCGAGTTTTCGCCGTCTCGGGCGTATTCGCTCATTCCGTTGACAACGACGCCGTGATATTCGCTCGTCGCCGCGACGACCGTTCCGCCCGGGCACATGCAGAATGTATAAAGTCCTCTCGAATGAGGCGGATGGCACGCCATTTTGTAGCTCGCCGAGCCGAGCGCAGGGTGGCCTGCGAAATCGCCGTATTGAGATCTGTCGATGAATTCTCTCGGATGTTCGATTCGGCAGCCGACCGAAAACGGCTTTTGCATCATGTTTATGCCTTTGGCTCTGAGCATTCTGACGGTGTCTCTCGCCGAGTGGCCTATGGCGATTATCAGGCAATCTGTCTCAAAATCGACGCTTTTTCCGCTTTCTTCGTACGTTATACCCTGTACGAATTTGTTATATACGATAACGCCCGTGAGTTTACAGCTGAATTTGACTTCGCCTCCGAGCGAGATTATCTCTTCGCGCATTCGCTTTATCACTCCGCCGAGCTTATCCGTACCGATATGGGGTCTGGCGGAATATATGATTTCCTCGGGCGCGCCGTGGGAAACGAATTCCTCGAAAACTTTTCGGATCAGCGGACTTTTGGTTCCCGTGTTAAGTTTTCCGTCGGAGAAAGTTCCTGCTCCGCCCTCGCCGAACTGAACGTTCGACGATATGTCGAGCTCCCTCGTCGCACAAAATCTCGCGACGTCGGCGGTTCTTTCGTCGACCGCCCTGCCCCGTTCGAGGACAAGCGGCTTGAGACCTGCCCTTGCGAGGGTCAGCGCCGCAAAAATTCCTGCCGGGCCGAAGCCTGCGACGACGGGTCTGAACGCCGATGTCCGCTTGTTTTCGGGCATGACATAATCATACTTTTCGACCGCGCACACCTTGTTTTCGGGGAATGCGGCGGCGATTTTCTCTTCGTCGCAGTCCGTTTCGACATCGAGCGAAAAGACAAATTTTATATCGTTTTTCTTGCGGCTGTCGACCGCTTTTTTATATATTGAAAGGCTTTTTATGTCGCTTCGGCTTATCCCGAGCGCCCTCGCCGCCTTTTTATAAAGGTCGTCCAAGGTGTAATCAAGCCCCGTTTTTATCTCGTTTATTCTTAACATTTCACACCACTTTTTCCGCTATGCTTTTTGCGGCGAGCCTGCCGCTTGACCATGCCCAGTTGAGATTATATCCGCCGCAGTCGCCATCGACGTCGAGGATCTCCCCTGCGCAGAACAGGTTTTCGGTCAGTTTTGACTGCATGGTTTTCGGGTCGAATTCCGACGTTTCCGCTCCGCCCGAGGTCACCTGCGCGAAGCTGAAATCGCGCGTTCCGCTCAAGGCAAACTTCGTGTTCTTGAGCTCGAAAGCGACCTTGCTAATCGTCTTATTTGAGACAGAATTCGCCGTGACCGCGCCCGAAATTCCGAGCCGTTTCATGACCGCCAAGCCGATTTTCTTCGGCAAAAATCCGCTCAGGATGTCCGCCAAAGCTTTGTTCGGGAAGCTTTCCGTTTGCTTTTTCAGGTACGCGCCGAGCGTCTGCTCGCCGTAAGTCGGAACAAAGTCCACGGTGACTTCCGCGCCCTTGCCGCCCGACGAGAGATAAGGCGAAGCGAAAGCCGAAATTTCCATGGAAACTATACCGGACAGACCGTAGTCGGCAAATAACAGCTCGCCGTGCTTTCGGCATATTGGCTTTCCGTCAAGCGAAAGAGACATATCGACTTCGCACCGAACGCCCTTAAGCGGTCTGACAAAATCTCGGTCTTTTGTCTCAAGCTGGACAAGACTTGGGGAAATCTTGGTTATTCTATGCCCGAACGAGCGGAGTAATTCATATCCGCTGCCGTCCGAGCCCTGACTCGGAGCCGCCTTTCCGCCCGTCGTTATGACAACAAAGTCATATGTGCCCTTACCGTTTATGAAAAACTTCCCGTTTTTCTTTTTTATTGTACCGACATGAAAATCGGTAACAATATCAACACCGAGGTTCTCCGCCGCAAAACGCAGACAGTCAAGCACACCCGACGCCTGATTGCTCATGGGATAGACCCTGCCGCAGGAATCCGTTCTTGTGTAAAGGCCGATCGAATTAAAAAATTCGATATTGCTTTCGGGAGTGAACTCATTCAGCGCGTACCCCGCAAAAAAAGCATTTCGATAATTATTCTCATTCGCCGACATGTTGGTCAGGTTGCACCTGCCGTTGCCGGTGGCAAGGATCTTCTTCCCGACGCGGTCGTTATGTTCAAAAACGGTTATCTCCGCCTTTCGGTCGCGCCCGGCGAGCTCGACGGCGCAGGCAAGCCCTGCCGCTCCGCCTCCGATTATAGCTGTTTTCACGGCGTTCACCTCCCCTAACTTTTATATTTTATCATCAGCGATATTTATTGTCAATCGTTTGACACGAAGATATATAGATGCTATACTAAATAAAATATCAGCCAAGCAAAGGACGGTAAGTTATGAAATCCTTATCAATAATTTCAACGACATATATAAAAGAAAAGGGCGCGAACCTCGACGAATGTCTTGGGTCGATCTTCGCGCAGACGGTCATGCCGCAAAGCGTTGTTCTTGTCGCCGACGGAAAGCTGACAGATGAGCTTTATGCGGTCGTTGACAAGTATAAGTCCGAATATCCCGATATATTTGTCTTTTATGAGACAGAAACCAACAACGGAAACTGGTTCGCTTCAAACAAGGCGATCGAGCTTTGCCGCACAGATATAATCGCGAAAATCGACTCGGACGACATACTCATGCCGACATACGCCGAAAAAGTTCTTTCCGCATTCGAAAGCGGAATTGATATATGCGGCGTATATATCGACGAATTCGACGACGAAACCAAGGAACTTATCACGACGAAAAAGACCCCCGTCAGCCATGACGAAATATACAAATTCGCCAAACGAAGAAATCCGTTCAACAACCCCGGCATCGCCTTTTCAAAGGAGATTGCCGACAAAATCGGCGGATACAACGACATGGTCAGATGCGAGGACTACGACTTTGTCGTCAGGATGCTCGCGGCAGGCGCAAAGGGCGCAAATATCCCCGAAAGCCTTGTCAGATATCGCACATCACGGGACAACATGAAGCGCCGAAAGAACTTTGTCAACACGAAGTGGTTCATCATTTCGAGATACAGGATATACAAATCGGGATTCAGCTCGCTTGCGGATTTTCTGATTCCGTGCGCGGCGCAATTGGTGCTTTTCATAATGCCGTCGGCTTTGACCGCCAAGATGTACGGCGTGTTGAGAAAATAAAAATTGTATCATATGACACACAAAGCTGAGTGATTTTTAAAGTCACTCAGCTTGTTAAGTTTTTATCAAATTTAACTTGACTAATTTAAAAATATAGTATATTATCAAAGTGAGGAAATGTTTTCCCGAATCGCTCACTCGGTGTGTACGAGCAAAAAATATCTATCGGGAGAACACAGCCCGCCCGTGAGGATTCGTCACGGAAATGTGTAAAATACAGGAGAGAAAATCTTATGAAAGGATCAATCAAGCTTAAAGAATCGACAAAATCAAATGTTCAAAAAGCCGAACACGGCGAAATCAAATACGGCGACCTGCTTTGTCTGTTTCTTTTCGGCAGCGTCGCGGGCGTTGTCATCGAAGGCGTGTTCTGCCTGATGACGAAGGGCGTCTGGGAGAGCCACGTCGTCTCCGTCTGGGGCTGGTTTAACGTACTCTACGGTTTCGGCGCTGTCGGACTTTACGCCGGGGCGATCAAGCTCAGGCGAAGATCGCTGCTTACAAGGATCGCGGTGTTGACCGGAATCGCGACGGCGCTCGAGTTCATCTGCGGTTTGATACTTCGTTTCGGCCTCGGAATGAGAGCGTGGGACTACAGCGGAAATTTTCTGAATGTCGGCGGAATGATTTGCCTGAAGTTCAGCCTTTGCTGGGCTGGGCTTGCGCTTTTGGTCTGCGTCAATGCCGACCGAATAGAGCTTACGCTGACTCGTTTGAGACAGAAAAACAACTCGATCGTCTGCTTTTGCCTGAGCGTTTTTCTTGCGCTGAACTTCGGTTTCACAGCCGTTTCGATTGCCCGTTGGAGCGGACGGCACTACGGATATGAAGCGTCGTCGAGATTCGCCCGAGCGATAGACGCGGCGGCGAACGACGAATGGATGAAGAACCGCTTTGTCGAATGGCGGTTTTTGGATGAGGTTTGAGTAGAGAGTTGCACAGCCCCTACGGTTTCGTAGGGGCTGTGATTTTTGTGTTGCGGCTTAGAAAGTCGTCCGATCTGTTCGGTTTGATTTGTGCTGAACTGGTCGATAACCGATAAAGTCGGCGGCGCGGTAGCGAAGCGAGTGCCGCCGACGGCGGACTTTCTGTGGCGGCTT
>USMJ01000129.1 GCA_900555805.1 uncultured Oscillospiraceae bacterium
CCGTTCCGTAGACGAGGGTTATGTCGCAGGACTTGCTCCTGCCGATAGAGGTCTCCCAAGTGTTTAGCGGAATCTTCTCGCCGTTTATGCTGTTGACGATATAGCCGTAGGTCTTGTTGACCGGGTGGCCTATCAGAAGCGTGAGCATACATTTAAACAATATTATAAAAGCGAGCAAAGGCAGGGCGTAGCGGCAGAAGCCGACAACAAGCTGCATAATATCTCCTCCTTAAGATGCATTAAATACCATTATGATTTTAATACAAATCTATACAAAAGTCAAGGTTTGTTTTATTATCGAAAAAACATCACAAACATTTTTAATCAATGGCTTGAATACGGCTTCGGGCTTTGATATTATATAGGTATCGAAAAGAGGGGTATGTATGGATTTCAAAGATTACAGCTTTAAAAAGACGATGCAATATCTGAAAAACTTTTTCAAGTGGATATTTTTAGCGTCGGTGACGGGAGCGGTCGGCGGGCTTGTCGGCTCGGCGTTTCACATTTCGATAGAATATGTCACGGGCGTCAGAAGCAACCACCCGTGGGTGTTATATTTTCTCCCTGTCGGCGGCGTTGTGATAGCGTTTTTATATAAGATAAGCAAGCTCGACAAAAACGGCGGAACGGACTTCGTCATAAGCTCGGTCAGAGAAAAGGAAAAGGTTCCGTTTCTTATGGCACCGCTCATATTTGTCGGAACGGTCATAACCCACCTATGCGGCGGTTCGGCCGGCAGAGAGGGAGCGGCGCTTCAGCTCGGCGGAGCTATCGGCTCTCAGGTCGGAAGTGTATTTAAACTCGGCGAAAAGGATATGCACCTTATCATCATGTGCGGAATGAGCGGCGTTTTTTCCGCGCTTTTCGGAACGCCCCTGACAGCCACAGTTTTCGCCATGGAGGTAATCTCCGTCGGTATAGCTTACTACTCTTCTCTCGTTCCGTCGCTGACATCATCGCTTGTCGCTTTCGGCGTTTCGAGGCTCTTCAAAATTGAGCCTGTTTCGTTCAATCTGTCTCAGGCGGCACAGCTTAATGTCAAAAATGTTTTCATGGCTGTTATCCTTGCGGCGGTCTGTGCTGTCGTCAGTATCGGCTTCTGCCTTATCATGCATCTGTCACATACCTATATCCCAAAGCTTATCAAAAACAGTCTTTTAAGAGCGGCGGCAGGCGGCGCTGTCATTATAATTCTTACGCTTATTGTCGGCAATTACGATTATAACGGTGCAGGAATGAACATAATTGAAAAAGCGATAAACGGACAAGCCGTGCCTTACGCGTTTATTTTGAAGATAATTTTCACAGCTGTCACGATATCCTGCGGCTACAAGGGCGGCGAGATCGTTCCGACATTTTTCATCGGCGCAACGCTCGGCTGCACGGTCGGCCCCCTGCTCGGACTCCCTGCAGGCTTTTCGGCGGCTCTCGGGCTTGTCGCGCTGTTCTGCTCGGTCGTCAACTGCCCGATAGCGTCGATGATACTCAGCGTCGAAATGTTCGGCTCGTCGGGATTTATCTTCTTCGGCATAGTCTGCGCCGTCAGCTATGTTCTTTCGGGATACTACAGCCTGTATTCAACGCAGAAGATCATGTATTCCAAGGTCAAGGCGGAATATATCAATATCAACGCTTGGTGATATGAGGTACGCCTGAATGTGTTCTGTTTGAGACAGATTTGGGCGGATGTTTAGATTATCGGAGTTCGCGGCAAAAGGTTTCCCCCGACGGGGAAACCGCCGCAAGCCGCCGCAGGCGGCTTGCGGCGCTCCGCCTGCGGCGGAGCTTTTGCCACCCTCGCCGCGTTTTCCTCTATCGCCGCGCTAAAGGGCTGCACAAGCGGCGATACGAAGCTTGGCTTCGGAGAGCCGACAAAGGTAACTAAGCATCAGAAAAACATAGTTTTCAGCGCACGGCAAGTCTCATTTCGGTCTGATCAGAAAGCCCGATTTTCATCTGACTTCAGGACGGCAAAACGGTTCCCGTTCCGGGAACCGCCGCAAGGCATCCGCCTTGCGGCACTCCACTTTGCAAGCAAAGCGGCGGTTTTGCCTTTCAAACCCTCTCCACCCCAACCAATCTCTAAACCCAGCCTTGTTATCCGCTTAAAATCGGATATAATATATTTGTCAACGCCGGTGTTTCGGCATAGAAAGTGTGGTGCGTTATGCAAAAAACTTTTTCAGTCACGGGCATGACCTGTTCGGCGTGTTCGGCAAGAGTTCAAAAGAGCGTCGAAAAGCTTGACGGCGCGCAGAGCGTCAATGTCAATCTTCTCAAAAACAGCATGAATGTCGTTTTCGACGAAAGCAAGCTGACGGTCGACGACATCGTCAAAGCCGTCGAAGCGGCAGGATACGGCGCGTCCCCTGCGGACGCAAAGAATAAACCGAGTTCGGACAAGGCCAAAAACACGGCGGAGGACGAGCTTAAGAAGATGAGAACAAGGCTTATAGTCTCGGCGTGCTTCGCCATACCTCTGTTCTATCTTTCGATGGGTCACATGATGAACTGGCCTCTACCCTCTTTCTTCCACGGAGCGGAGAACGCCATGACATTGGTCTTTACCCAGTTTCTTCTCGTTCTTCCGATAATATTCGTCAACTTCAAATATTACAAGGTCGGCTATAAGTCGCTTCTGCATAGATCGCCGAACATGGATTCGCTGATAGCTCTCGGCTCATCGGCGGCAGTCATATACGGAATATATGCTATATATAAAATAGGTATAGCCTTGGGCAGGAACGACCTCATGACAGCTCACTCGTTCATGATGGATGTCTACTTCGAGTCCGCAGGCGTTATACTCACGCTTATCACTCTCGGGAAGTTCTTCGAAGCCAGAGCCAAGGGAAAGACCTCGGGCGCTATCGAAAAGCTCATGGATCTTTCGCCTAAGACCGCGACGGTCATAAGAGACGGAAAGGAATTCACCGTTTCGGCGGATGACGTTGCCGTAGGCGACATACTCATCGTCAAGAGCGGCGAGAGAATTCCCGTTGACGGCGAAGTCGTTGAGGGAAGCTGTTTCGCCGACGAATCCGCTATCACGGGCGAGAGCGTCCCAGCCGAAAAGAGCGTAGGCGACCGCGTGACGGGCGCAACAACGCTGAAATCGGGATATATAAAGATGAAAGCCCTCAGGGTCGGTGACGAGACAACGCTTTCTCAGATAGTCAAGCTCGTCGACGAAGCGACAAGCTCAAAAGCGCCGATAGCGAGACTCGCCGACAAGGTCAGCGGCGTGTTCGTCCCGATAGTCATGACCATCGCCCTGCTGTCGACAATAGTCTGGCTCATCCTCGGCAAAGGCTTCGAGTTCTCGCTCTCTATCGGAATATGCGTGCTTGTCATCTCCTGCCCCTGCGCTCTGGGTCTCGCCACACCGACGGCTATCATGGTCGGCACGGGTAAGGGCGCGGAAAACGGAATACTGATAAAAAGCGCGGAGAGCCTTGAAACGGCTCACAAGATACAGACGGTCGTTTTCGACAAAACGGGAACAATAACACGCGGTACGCCCGAAGTCACCGATATATTTCCATGCGGCGGCTTCGCCGAAAGCGAGCTTCTGACCGCGGCGGCGTCGATAGAAAAGCTATCCGAACATCCGCTCGGCACGGCGATTGTCAAGAGAGCCGAAAGTCAGAACATGACATTACTCGCGGCGGAGGACTTCGGTCAGGCACCCGGTCGGGGCGTACACGGAAAGATAAGCGGCTCGGAGATCTTCGGCGGAAACGAGAAGCTGATGAGGGAAAACGGAATTATCGACGAGCAGGCGTTTGCCTTCGGCGAAAAAGCCGCGGACGACGGAAAAACTCCCCTGTACTTCGCGAAAGATAACAAGCTTATGGGCGTTATCTGCGTCGCCGACACGCTCAAGGACGGTAGCGCGCAGGCAATAAAGGAACTTCGCAAAATGAAAATAGAGACGGTCATGCTAACTGGCGACAACCGCAAGACGGCAGAGGCGGTCAAGCGGCAGGTCGGAATCGATACTGTGTACGCCGAGGCTTTGCCGCAGGACAAGGAGAAGCTCATCAGAGAGCTTCAACAGCAGGGCAAGGTCGTCGCGATGGTCGGCGACGGCATAAACGACGCCCCGGCTTTAACGAGAGCCGACGTCGGAATAGCCATAGGCGCAGGCACGGATATAGCTGTCGATTCGGCGGACATAGTCCTGATGAAAAGCGACATTTCGGATGTCGTTTCGGCGATTAAGCTCAGCCGGGCCGTCATCAGAAACATCGAGCAGAATCTGTTCTGGGCGTTCTTCTACAACGCGATAGGAATCCCCGTCGCAGCGGGCGTATTTTTCCTGCCGTTCGGGCTTAAGCTCAACCCGATGATAGGCGCGTTCGCCATGAGCTTCAGCTCCGTTTTCGTTGTCTCGAACGCGTTAAGATTAAGATTCTTCAAACTGAACAAAACAAAGGCGGACGCACCGCCTGTAAAAGAACAAACAGAAACGGAGGGAAACAAAATGACAAGAACACTCAAGATAAGCTCCATGATGTGTATGCACTGCGTAAAGCACATTGAGGACGCTCTCTCGAACGTCGACGGCGTTCAGCAGGTCACGGTCGATCTCGAAACCAAGACCGCAGCCGTTACACTCGCCAAGGACGTCAAAGACGAGGTACTCGTAAGCGCCGTCAAGGCGGCAGGTTATGATGTCGACGAGATAAAGTGAGATAAGAGAAAGAATTGACCGCCGTCGGGCTTTTGCCCGACGGCGGTTTGGTTTGTGGGGGTGTGGGCGCGCGAGTGAGTGAACAGATGTCGTTCGCTTGCTTTTACTTCTTCCGGTCTTTTG
>USMJ01000130.1 GCA_900555805.1 uncultured Oscillospiraceae bacterium
CCCAATCCGACTCACTACTCGCCTGAAAATATTCAGCCGCTGTTAAAGCCACTGCCCGTTAGTGCGAAAATCCGACTTTCACCTGACTTCTCTCAGCTTAAGCAAGCCGAACCGTGGGTTTTGCCTTTAGCACCAAGCGCAATCAGCCGCCTGCAAATCAGCAAGCAACTCTCCGCTTATATTTTTAAGAAAAAATTAAGCCTTTGTCCGATAATCTGATATTTACATATCAAGCTCCTTGTGATACAATATAAACAATAATCAAAATGGGGTGATTTTGAATTGATAGGACTCGGAAAATGGCGGGGAAGCGTGAAATCAAAATTTTTCACGGGCGACGTTGATTTTGAAGTCTCCGACAGAAACGGAAAATATGAATTCAACATTGACCTGCCCGAAAAGTTCAAAGGAATCGACTATGAATATTACGATTTATCGGAAAGCGGCGACACGCTGACCTGCAAGGGTAAGTGTTCGGCTCTGCCGATGTTTGTGATAAACGCAGAGCTTAAATTCAGCGGAGACAGCGCTGTCATAAAGCTTTCAACACCGCTTATGCTCAAATCAATAAAAATAAACGCTGTCCGCGTTGACAGATAAGGAGAACATATATGTTAAAAATCAACGAGTTATATTGCAAAGGCTGCGGCTACTGCATAAAGTTCTGCCCGAGAGGCGTCCTCGAAATGGGCAGAGAACGAAACCAAAGAGGACTTTTTTATCCCGTAGCGGCGAACGAAGATAAATGCACGTCCTGCGGCATATGCGCCGCAATGTGTCCCGAAGCGGTTATCGAACTGCTGCCGAAAGAATAAGGAGGTCTCGGAATGGAAAAGAAATTTGTCAAGGGCTGCGAAGCGATAGCCGAAGCCGCTGTCAGGGGCGGCTGCCGTTTCTTCGCGGGATACCCCATAACACCGCAGAATGAAATCCCCGAATATCTTTCATGGCGTCTGCCCGAAGTCGGCGGCGCGTTCGTTCAGGGCGAGAGTGAGGTTGCGTCCGTCAACATGGTCTACGGCGCGGCTTCGATGGGCACGAGAGCGATGACATCGTCCTCCGGCCCGGGCATCAGCCTCAAGACGGAAGGTATCTCGTACCTCGCATCGGCACAGCTCCCCGCGCTCATAGTCAATATCAGCAGGGGAGGCCCCGGTCTCGGCTCGATCCAGCCGGCTCAGTCCGACTATCTTCAGGCGACCAAAGCCCTCGGCCACGGCGGACTTCACGCCATGGTTTTCGCGCCGTCAACGGTTCAGGAGGCGGTCGACCTGACATATGACGCCTTCGAATACGCCGAGCGCGACAGAAACCCCGTCATGATCCTGATGGACGGCTGTCTCGGCGCAATCATGGAGGAAGTCGAATTTCCGCCGATGAAAGAAGTCACAAGACAGGGTACGAGTAAGTGGAATCTGTCACGGGAGGACTGCCCCGACAGGCAGCCGAGGTTCATCACCCCGGTTCTCCCCGAGGTCATGCTCGAGGGGCTTAACAAGCTTCAGGGCGCAATGTATAAGAGGTGGCAGGAGGAGGACGTCAAAGTCGAACACTTCATGCTCGAAGACGCCGAATATGTCGTTGTCGCCTACGGAATAGCGGCGAGAGTGGCTAAAGAAGCCGTTATCGAGCTTCGCAAAAAAGGCGTCAAGATCGGCTTGATAAGGCCGATAACCCTATATCCGTTCCCGAAAAAGAGTCTCTTTGAGCTTGATTATAACAAGGTCAAGGCTGTTATCGACATCGAAATGACAATCCCCGCGCAGATGCGCGACGATATAGAAGTTCCTGTTCAGGGGCGCTGCCCCGTCTATGAATACGGCCGTTCGGGCGGTGTTCTCCTCGACGATGACGGAGTATATGAAGCTATCGAAAATGTGATAAAGGAGTGTGAGAACAATGGCTGAATACAAGAGACCGTATTCGCTTTCGCCTGCCCCGACAGGCTATTGCCCGGGCTGTCTTCATCCGCTCGCGACAAAGCTCGTCGCCGAAGCTATAGAAGAACTCGGTCAGAACAATAACGCGCTCAACGTCGTTTCGGTCGGCTGCTCCGCTCTGAATCTCTTCACATGGCGCGGCGATATGATAGGCGCCGCTCACGGAAGAGCGCCCGCTGTCGCGACAGGCATCAAGCGCTCACAGCCCGACAGGCTCGTTTTCACCTATCAGGGTGACGGCGACCTCGCCGCTATCGGTCTTGCGGAGATAATGTCGGCGGCGAACAGGGGAGAGAACTTCACCGTTGTTTTCGCCAACAACCAGACCTACGGAATGACAGGCGGTCAGATGGCGCCGACCACTCTTGTCGGTCAGAGAACCACGACCACGCGCTACGGCAGAGACCCCGAAACCACGGGATATCCGATGAAAATGTGCGAGCTGATCTCTGTTCTGGAGGCGCCCGTTTTTGTCGCGAGGTACGCGCTGAATTCCCCGAAAGGAGTAAATGACGCGAGAAAGGCGATCAAGAAAGCGTTCAGACTTCAGCTTGAGGGCAAGGGCTTCACTTTCATCGAGCTTTTGACGAACTGTCCGACAAACTGGGGACTTTCTCCGCTTGATTCGCTTGAATATATGAATACGAACACGATTCCATACTTCAAGCCGGGCGTATATAAGGACAAGGAGGCGGAAACCGAATGAAGAAGTCGTTTATATTTTCAGGCTCGGGCGGTCAGGGCATAATGAGCGCAGGCATAATGCTCGCTCACACGGCTATTGATATGCATAAGCATTCGACATATCTGCCCGTTTACGGTCCCGAACAAAGAGGCGGCAGCGCTAAATGTACGGTCGTCATCAGCGACGACGAGATAGTTTCGCCGCTTCCGAATAAGTGCGATAACCTCATCGTTATGAACGAGCAGGCTTATAAAAAGCATGAAGCCTGCCTTAAAGAGGGCGGACTTCTCCTGATAAATTCAAGCCTTGTCAAAGAGGAACATGTCAGAGACGACGTCAAGGTCATAGCCGCAAATGTCGACGACATAGCCTTGAAGCTCGGCAACATCAAAGCCTCGAACATCATACTCATAGGCATACTCATAGGCGCAACCGATATCGTCAGCAAGGACGTATTCGTTCAAAGCCTTGAAGATAAGTTCAAGTCAAAGAAGCCCGAGATTCTCGAGCTTAACCTCAAAGCTCTTGAAAAAGGCATAGAGATCGGCAAAAAATACGCCGAATAACAATAATAAAACCAACGGACTGCCGTATATACGGCAGTCCGTTTCGCATAAAAAACAGCGGCGGTATGCAAAATGCATACCGCCGTCAAAATTTTGATCTTATTCTTTGACCCAGCCGAGTTTATACATAACGAATGCGCCGAGTATACTTGCGACGATTGTTATGAATATCATCGTTCCGACAGCGAGAGTCGGCGAGAAGATGAGAATGATACATCCGACGAGTATCGGGAAGATGGATATTTTCCAATGCTTGCCGAGATACGAAGCGCCTAAAGCGCCGAACAGAGCCGGGAGTACCTGGTCGAAAGCGGCTTTGAAAACCGAATCGGGAGCCGTCAGCTTCGGCAGGAACGGAGCGAAGCAGAGAACGCCGACGGCGATAACGACCGTTGTTGTGATAGCCGAAACGCCGATAGCGATAGTCGAAATGACTTCGCCCTCCTCGGAGTTCGCTCTGACCTTGGCGTTCTGCATAGCGTTAAGTCCGCAGGGGAGCTTGAGGTTCGTGATGTTGCCCGTGATAAAGCTCAGGTATGTTCCGCCTGCGCCGAGCATCGGGGTGTATGTAATAACTTCGATTATCGAGCTGGTCCAGTAGACGAGAGCGACCTTCGAGAAAGCCTTGAGAACGTCCGAGGCCGCCGGCCAAGCGTCATAGTATATCGAGATAGCGAGCGGCATACAAAGGAAGATAGCTAACGCCGAGAAGCACCAGATCTTGCCCCAGATATGCACTTTATCCATATAAGTTCTGTTTTTATTCATAGCGATACCTCCCTTAGCTCCACCAAGTCCAGTTTACGAGCGAAGCCGGGGCGTACTTCGTCAAAAGAATAGCGACCGCCATAGCTCCGAACATCGCAAAAGGCATAACGAACGGCTCGAACTTTTTCCAGTTGAATTTCTTTGTGAAGAAGTCGAACATGAGATAGAGAAGCACCGAGGCTATCAGCGTCGCTATCGAGAGGAAACCGGCGTTGTCGCTGTTGTCGGCGGTCTTGCCGTTGATCTCTCTGACGATGAAAGCGGCGATGATGCCGATGAATGCCGCCGCGGAAATAACGTCCGCGAGCTTGGAAGTTTTTTCGTCCTTGTTGACGACCTTGCCGACCTTGTTGAGAATTTTCTTGCAGAGTATCGGGACAAGGAAAATGCCGAAAGCGACGCCGAGCGTCATGACCCAAGCGACAGCCGAGAACTGAGTCGGGTCGGTGACTTCCTGGGCGATGCTTCCGCCGAGGGTGTCAAGAGCCGTCTGTGCCGCTACCGTTTCGTACGCCAAGTTACCGACAACGGAAAGTCTTATCCACGGAAGGACGATTCCGAGCGATGACGCGAGGACTATAACCGTGGCGAGGATCGCGACGGCGGGAGCCAGCGTAAACAGTGCGCTTGAAACGACGGTTTGCTTGAGTGTTTCTTTTTCGATGCCTAATTCTTTAGCACGCTTCCACGCTTTGACGATAAAAAACACGGACTGCACAACGACGAATCCGATAACGACAAAGGCAATTGCGTACATAAACGGGCTTTCTTTGAAGTCTGTCATGTAATCACCTCAATTTTTAGTTTAGTAAAGTTTAACAT
>USMJ01000131.1 GCA_900555805.1 uncultured Oscillospiraceae bacterium
CGCGACAACCGAGACAAAAGTTCTGTTTATAGACAGAGCGACAGTGAATGTGCTGATGATTCAGGATCAGGCTCTTGCTGTGAACTTCATCTCATATCTTTCCGACAGAATATACTATCTCAACAGTCGGATCGACTCTTTCACGGGCGGCAGCGCCGAGAGCAGACTCGCTTCTTATCTCATAGCGAGCTTCGGCGGATATAAAACGCTTCAGCTCAAGCAGCCGTTCACAAAGCTCGCCGTCAGCCTCGATATAGGCAGGGCGTCGCTTTACCGCGCGTTCGACAGCTTCGTCGACGCGGGAGCAATAGAAAAGGATGGAAAATATGTCCGTCTGCTCAACGAAGAAAAGCTGAGAGAATACATAAGCTGAGAACACAACGGTTGTGTTTTTATAAAATTTCAAAGCGCACGGTGCGCGGTTCAGTCCGTAGGGTGCGGAAAAAGAAAGGTATGGTCAAATAATGAAAAAGGTAATTTCGGCGGTTCTCGCAGTGCTCTTGCTCGTGAGCTTCGCCGCATGCGGCAAGGCGGATAAAACGCCGACAGTGAAAACGGATGTCAATGTGTTCACGCTCAAGGGTCCGACGGGTATGGGCATGGCAAAACTCACGGAAAAAGATTCAAGTGAATACAACAATTATAATATAACGCTCTCGGCTCAGCCGACGGAGCTTGCCGGTCTGATAGCTAACGGCAGCGTCGATATCGCGGCTTGTCCGCTCAACCTCGCCGCGGCTTTGTATAAAAAGACAAACGGCGCGATAAAACTTGTCGGAATCAACACACTCGGCGTACTTTATATTATAGAGAACGGCGAAACGGTCACCGACCTCGCTTCTCTTAAGGGAAAGACGATCTATGCGTCGGGTCAGGGCGCTACTCCCGAGTACGCGCTGAACTATCTTCTCGAGAAAAACGGCATCAACAAGGACGACGTCGATATCGTTTGGAAGTCCGAACACAGCGAAGTCGCCGCGCTTGTCGCGTCGGGCGAAGCTAAGATAGCGCTCCTTCCCGAGCCGAACGTCACGGCTGTCACGGTCAAGAATCCGAATGTCAGAATTGCCGTCGACATAACGAAAGAATGGGAGAAAGTCTCCGACGCCAAGTTCGCCATGGGCTGTATAATCGCGACGAAGGCGTTCGCCGACGAGCATCCCGACGCTCTCAAGGCGTTCCTCGAGGATTATAAAAAGAGCGTTGACGCCGTCAATGAGAACACCGACGAGATCTGTGAGCTTGTCGCTTCGAGCGGCATAGTCCCGTCGGCGGCGGTGGCGAAGAAAGCCATCCCGAACTGTAACATCGTTCTGATAACCGGCGATGAAATGAAGAAAACGGCGCAGAGCAACTTCGAAGTTCTCTTCAACGCCGACCCGAAGTCGATTGGAGGATCGCTCCCCGATGAAAACCTCTACTTCATCGAAAAGTAAAATTTTCAGCCGCTTAGCCGCCGTGGCCGTATGGCTCATCGTGTGGCAGACAGTCAGCTCGGTTGTCAACAAAGAGCTTCTCATAGCCTCACCTGTTCAGGTGGGGCTTCGTTTGTTTGAGCTGATAAAAACGCAGGAGTTTTGGCTGACGACATTGAGATCGCTTTTGAAAATAACCGAGGGATATTTGCTCGGTGTTATTTGCGGTACGCTGACTGCCGTGCTGACGGCGGCTGTTCCGTTCTGTTATGAACTGTTCTATCCGCTGATAAGCACCGTCAGGGCAACCCCCGTCGCTTCATTTATAATTTTAGCGTTGGTCTGGCTCAAACGGGACAACATATCGGTGTTCATCTGCTTTTTGATGGTCCTGCCGATAGTGTGGGCTAATGTCACTCAGGGCATAGTCTCGGTGGACAAAAAGCTGATAGAAATGGCTCGGGTATACTCTTTTTCAAAGGGAAAATTATTGAGGCTCGTCTATATTCCGTCGGTTATGCCGTCGTTCGCCACGGGTTTGACAACGGCTTTAGGTCTTGCGTGGAAGGCGGGAATAGCGGCGGAGGTCCTTTCAACGCCAAAGGGCTATATAGGAACCGAGCTTTATAACAGCAAGGTATATCTCGAAACAGCCGATCTTTTTGCATGGACGGTCGTAGTTATACTTCTGAGCTTTATATTTGAAAAGCTCGTCGTCAAACTCCTTGAAAAACTGCTGAAAGGGGAGAGAGTACATGATAAAACTTGAAAATGTGAGCTTTTCATTTGAAAATAAGCCGATTTTGCATGACTTTAACATGACGGCGGCGGAAAATGGCGTGACCTGTATAGTCGGAAAATCAGGTATCGGCAAAAGTACACTCGTCGATCTGATATGCTCTTTAAAAAGGCCCGACAGCGGAAAAGTCACAACCGACGGAAAGCTCTCCGTTGTCTTTCAGGAGGACAGGCTTCTTCCGTGGCTCAGCGTCCTTGACAACATAAAATGCGTTTCGGACGAAGAAACAGCGAAGCTTTGGATTTCAGAAGTCGGGCTTTCGGATAGTTTCGAACTTCTGCCCGACGAACTCAGCGGAGGAATGAAGCGCAGGGCGGCCTTGGCGCGAGCGCTCGCGTATTCGGGCGACGCTCTAATTCTGGACGAGCCGTTCAACGGCGTCGACGATGAAACCAAGAGCGTACTTATAAATATCATAAAAGATCAGGCTAAAACAAAGCCGGTTATTCTGATAACGCATGATAAGGACGATATCGGCGAACTTGCGGACAAAATTGTTTCGCTTGACGATTAAATTTTCTAAAGACACTTGACAAATTCTGAAATAGGGTTATAATAAATTAGCACTCTAAAAGATAGAGTGCTAATTTTGATTTTACGGAGTGATATAAATGGCTAAAAAACAGTTTAAAGCTGAGTCGAAAAAGCTGCTTGATATGATGATCAACTCAATATATACCCATAAGGAAATATTCCTCAGAGAGCTTATCTCCAACGCAAGCGACGCTATCGACAAACAATACTACCGCTCGCTTCAGGGCGAAGGCGGACTCGCGAGAGACGAATACAAAATCAGGCTCGCCATAGATAAGGAAAACCGCACGCTCACGGTCAGCGATAACGGCTGCGGAATGAGCGAAAAGGAGCTCGAGGACAACCTCGGAACGATCGCCAAGAGCGGCTCGCTCGATTTCAAGCAGGACGCAGGCGACGATGAAAAGAAGTCCGAACTTGAAATAATCGGTCAGTTCGGCGTCGGATTTTATTCGGCGTTCATGGTCAGCGACAAGGTCACGGTCGAGACGAAGAAACACGGCGAAGCCGAAGCATACCGCTGGGAGTCAAACGGTGCCGACGGCTACACGGTAGAAAAATGTGAAAAAGAAGATGCAGGCACGGTCATAACCCTGCACATAAAGGAAGACACAGAAGAAGAGAAATACAGCGAATTTCTTGAAGAACACAGGATCATGGGCATCGTCAAGAAATATTCGGACTATATCAGATATCCGATCCTGATGAACGTCACATCCTCCCGTCTCAAAGAGGGAAGCGAGGATGAATATGAGGACTATACCGAAGAGAAACAGCTCAACAGTATGGTTCCGCTTTGGAGAAAGAACAAGAACGAGATAACCGCCGAAGAATACGACAACTTCTACACCGAGAAATTCTTCGACTGGGAGAAACCGCTCCACGTTATCCACTCAAAGACAGAGGGCGCGGTCACATACGATGCCCTGCTCTATATACCGTCACATGCTCCTTATGATTACTACACGAAGGAATATGTCAAGGGCTTACAGCTTTATTCAAACGGGGTACTCATAACTGACAAATGCGAGGAACTCCTGCCTGACTATTTCAGCTTTGTCAAGGGTTTGGTCGACAGCGCGGATCTTTCGCTCAACATATCAAGAGAGGCTCTTCAGCATGATCATGTTCTCAAACTCATAGCGAGAAACGTTGAGAAGAAAGTCAAATCGGAGCTTAAAAAGCTGATGAGCAGTGACCGCGACGCGTACGACAAATTCTTCAAAGCCTTCGGATTACAGCTCAAATACGGCCTGTATTCAGACTTCGGAGCGCATAAGGACGTTCTCAAAGACCTTGTCATGTTCTATTCTTCAAGCGAGAAAAAGCTCGTCTCGCTCGACGAATATGTTTCGAGAATGAAAGAGGATCAGAAGACGATATACTACGCTTGCGGCGAAACGACAGCCAAAATAGATATGCTGCCGCAGGTCGAGACGGTCAGAGACAAGGGCTTCGAGATGCTCTATCTCACGGACGACGTCGACGAATTCGCGCTCAAGATGCTGAACGAATATGATGGCAAGACGTTCACCAACGTCTGCGCCGACAAGCTCGACATCGAGACCGACGAAGAAAAAGAGCAGATCAAGAAAGAGAACGACGATTCGAAAGAGCTTCTCACAAAGCTCAAAGAAGCTATCGGCGACGGTGTGACCGCTGTCAGATTCACTTCGAGCCTCAAAAATCACCCTGTCTGCTTGACGAGCGAGGGCGAAATATCGCTTGAAATGGAAAAGGTACTCGGAGCGATGCCGAACGACAATAAGATCAAGGCGCAGACGGTGCTTGAGATAAATGTCAACCATCCGATAGCCGAGAAGCTCAAAAAAGTCTACGCTGAAAATCCCGACGCGGTTGCGAATTATGCGAAGGTGCTTTACGCTCAGGCTAGACTTATCGGCGGAATGAGCATAGAAAATCCGACGGAGCTTAGCAATATCATCTGCGAGATGATATAAGCGGTTGCTGTTGTTAAATTCGGCGGCGGTATCGGAGCAAGGCAAAACCCGCGGTTCGGCTCGCC
>USMJ01000132.1 GCA_900555805.1 uncultured Oscillospiraceae bacterium
TCGCTTTTTTCTATCCTTTTTTCAATTTCAGTCTCACATCTATTGTAACTCTACAAATTTTTTTGTCAATATTTTAATTCTAACAGTTGATGAATTTGTAATAATGTGGTATACTTTCAAATGCATCGGATTCAACTTGTGCGGTGAGTTAAAAATAAAGATAAAGGAAGTATGAATTATGTTGGAAATTTTAAAGATCGTGCTGCTTTCGATCGTTCAGGGGATTACGGTTTTGCTGCCCGTTTCATCTCTGGGGCACTTTTCGCTGTTGAAAGAAACCCTCGGTTACACCGACGAAAACTTTAACGCCGGATTTTATTATGCGCTTTTCTCCCTTGCGGCCGTTCTTGCGCTTTATATCTACTACGCAAAGACCCACAAGAGAATACTCAGCAATATGTTTAAGCCTGAAAGCAAGATAACAAACGAAAAAGAGCGCGCCTATAAAACGGCGGGCAGAAACATCCTGCTCTCTCTCGCTCCTCTTATCGTTCTCGCCATCCCGACGAGCAAGAAAAGATTCGTCGGCTCGCTCTGGACATACTTTTTAAGCGACGGAAGCCTTATCTTCGTCGGCATTTCGAGCATCTTCTGCGCGATCCTGATGTTCATTTCCATTTGGTATCTCAAGCAGGATGCGTACGAAAAGACATCTCTTCTCAAGCCGAAGAACGCGGTCTTCTTCGGAATATTCCAGATTCCCGCATACATCTTCCCTGGTCTTTCTCATGTCGCCGTCGGCGCTTCGAGAACGGCTGTTTCCGACATTGACAACAAGAACGTCTTCAAAGAAGCGTTCCTTTATATCACACCCGCTTATCTCATCGTCAACCTGTTCAGGGTTATCTACTACGCTATAACCGTCGGCGGAGTCAACATTATCGCGTCGATAATCGGCTTTGTTCTGAGCTTTATCATCTCCATCCTCGTGCTCGGAACGGTCAACAGGTTCTTCAACTCGAGAGCCTATATCGCTTTCACAATCTACACTCTCGTGTTCGGACTTCTGGTCACTGCGGCTTCGCTTGTTCAGATGTTCGCCTGAGATATACATATTTTTCGGTACGGGTGAGTACCGTCGAAAGGAAAGTCGGGCGATCGGGTCCGGCTTTCAAGTTTAAACGGAGGTCATAATGGCACAGACAGAAAAGAAAACAACCAAGACAAATAAAACCCAAACAGGGAAAAAGAACACGAAGGGCGGAGCGAAGCCTAAAAAGGAAGCGGCTGCCGAAAATCAGGCGCCGCAGACAAGCCCTGCCAAAGTGAAAAAGACCTACGCCGAAAAGCAGCAGACCTATGCTCTTTGCTTCATTTCGGTGGGCATTTTGCTATGCTGTTTCGCTCTCATTCCCGGAATCAAGGTTTGGGCGAGCGTAAGGGGCTTTCTGTTCGCCGTTTGCGGAAACGGCTTTTTCCTGCTGACATTTCTGATGTTCGCTTTCGGTATCATCGCCGCCACGAACAAGTTCAGGAAAAGCCCGGCGAGCTTTGTCTATCTGAGCCTTTCCCTGACCTGCCTTTTTTCGAGTATAATTCATATCTGCACTAATTCCGTCACTGTCGGCGGCTTCTCCGAGTGGTGGAGCCAGCTCAGCGAAGGCGCGTCCGTCGGCTGGTTTGCCAGCGCTCAGGGCGTTCATCTCACAGGCGGAATTATGGGCGCGGCTGTCGGCGGCCTGCTTTTGCAGGCGTTCGGAAAAACCGCCGCTCTCGCCACAGTGATAATCCTGTTTATTGTCAACACAATGCTCTTGACAGGGCTTACATTTAATATAATCGGAACGTCGATCAAAGATGTATTCACTATCATAAAAGAGAAAGCCTCCGAAAGAAGCGAGAGAAAAAAAGCCGAAAAGGAAGAGCTTAACAAGAGACTTGAAGAAGAAAGAATAAGAGATGAAAGAGACAAGGCTCTTATAGCTCAAGCTATGGCCGAAAAGCAGGCAAGAGAGCAGGAGGAGAGGGAAAAAGCCGAGAAAGAGGCGGTGAAGAAAGAAAAAGAGCAAAAAGCGCAGAAAGCCGAACAGCCTCTCGAGAAAGAAGCTCCGTTCCATGTGGAGATCCCGGACGATCTTCCGAAACAGTTTGAAGACATCTCGTCTTCATCTTTCACGGAAAGTCTTACCGAAAGCACGAATTCGGGCGTACAACAGGAAAAGAAGCCGAGCCTTGAAGAAATATTCGCCGTCGGCGAAAAAATAAATGTTGCTCACGAGAAAAATCCGATAGCGACTTCGAACAATCCGAACTTCAAATTCACAGTCGACCCGTTCCTCGGAATGGACAGCGAAAAACCGACATCCGAACCCGTTCAGCCGCCCGTATCGGAGACTCAGCCGACCGCCGGGGAAGCGAAAGAAGACAACTTCGACGGCGCGGAACAGATCTCGTTCACCGACAGCGAAACCGACGACATAGTCAGACGCGCAAACGAGGAAGCCAACGAAAAACAGAAAGAAAACATGGAATCGGTCAGAAAATTCAAGGACGAAGTCAAGCCGAAACTCGAATACAGACTTCCGCCGATAACCTGTCTCGATCCGCCGAAATTCTCCAAGGGCGACGACTTCACGAGTGAAATGAAATCGACATCGCAGAAGTTGCTCGAAACGCTCAAAAGCTTCGGCGTCGAAACGAACCTCGTCGGCGTCAGCAGGGGACCGTCCGTCACGAGATATGAGCTTCAGCCCGCGCCCGGCGTCAAGATCAGCAAGATCACCAACCTCGCCGACGATATCGCGCTCAACCTTGCTTCGACAGGCGTCAGAATTGAAGCGCCGATTCCGAACAAATCCGCGGTCGGCATCGAAGTTCCCAACAAGAACAAATCCATGGTTACTTTGCGCGAGATAATCTCTTCGCCGGAGTTCCAGAACGCCAAGAGCAAGCTCAACGTCGCCCTCGGTAAGGATATCACGGGCAACGTCACCTGCGCCGACCTTGCGAAAATGCCGCATTTGCTTATTGCAGGCACTACAGGTTCGGGCAAGTCCGTCTGCCTTAACTGCATGATCGTCAGCATCCTGTATAACGCAACGCCGTCACAGGTCAAGCTTATAATGATCGACCCGAAACAGGTCGAATTTTCCGTGTACGACGGAATTCCACATCTTCTCGTTCCCGTCATCTCGAACGTCAGAAAGGCGGCAGGCGCACTCGCTTGGGCCGTCACCGAGATGGAGAACAGATATAAGACCTTCTCCAATTGTACGGTCAGAGATATATCGGGATATAACAAATATTGCCAGACCCATCCCGAGCTTGAGCCGATGTCGCAGATCGTTATTTTCATCGACGAGCTTAACGACCTTATGATGATATCGCCGAAAGAGGTCGAAGATTCTATCTGCCGTCTTGCCCAGAAAGCGAGAGCCGCAGGTATGCACCTTGTTGTCGCAACGCAGAGACCCTCTGTCGATGTTATCACGGGTATAATCAAAGCCAACATCCCGAGCCGAATCTCGCTTTCGGTTTCGTCTCAGGTCGACTCGAGAACCATACTTGATATGATAGGCGCCGAAAAACTCTTAGGTAACGGCGATATGTTATTCAATCCCGTCGGCAACTCCAAGCCGACGAGAATTCAGGGCGCATTCCTTTCCGACGCGGAAAGAGAGCGCATAGTCGATTTCATCAAGGCTCAGGAGCACTGCGAGTACGACGACGAAGTCATGGAAGAAATCGAAAGACAGGCGACAGCCGACCCGAAGAAGGGCGGCTATGACGACGATGAAGACGACGAGCGTGACCCGATGCTCGAACAGGCGGCTGAGGTCGTCGTCGAGATCGGTCAGGCGAGCACGACCCTGCTTCAGCGCAAACTGCGCTTAGGCTACGCGAGGGCGGCGAGAATAATGGATCAGCTCGAAGCGAACGGAATTGTCGGCCCGTCCGAGGGCAGTAAGCCGAGAAAAGTCCTCATGACAAAAGCTCAGCTTATGGAGATAAAAGCCTACGCCGATTCGGGCGTCGGAGAATAGGATTAAATTATGAGTTTCTTACCCATAACCGTCAGCGAAGTTAAAGAAAGAGGCTGGGATGACATCGACTTTGTCTATGTCTGCGGCGACGCATACGTCGACCACCCGAGCTTCGGAATGTCGATAATCACCCGTGTCCTCGAGGGCAGGGGCTACCGAGTTGCGATCATCTCGCAGCCCGACTGGCATAGCTGCAACGACTTCAAGCGCTTCGGAAAGCCGCGCCTTGCGTTCCTCGTTTCGTCGGGAAATATCGACTCCATGGTCGCCCACTACACGGCGGCGAAGAAAAAAAGAAACAAAGACGCCTACACGGCAGGCGGCGAGATAGGCAAGCGCCCCGACAGAGCCGTCATTGTGTACTGCAACAGAATAAGAGAAGCCTACGGCGATGTACCCATAGTTATCGGCGGACTTGAGGCTTCACTGCGCCGATTTGCACATTATGACTACTGGAGCGACAAGGTGCGCCGCCCCGTGATCTGCGACGCGAAGGCGGACGTCCTTTGCTACGGCATGGGCGAGCGCGCGATGGTCCAGCTCGCCGAGGCCTTCCGCGACGGCACCGACTGGCGCGGCATCCGGGGCATCTGCCACCTCGCGAACGACGAACGCCGCCGCGCCCTGCCGGAGGCCGTCGAACTGCCCTCCTTCGCCGAGGTCGCGGCGAAGACGGACGCCGGCCGCCGCGCGTTC
>USMJ01000133.1 GCA_900555805.1 uncultured Oscillospiraceae bacterium
AGCTGCTGGGCGCGGGCATGGTGCACCCCAAGGTCCTGGAAAACTGCGGCATTGACCCGGAGAAGTATTCCGGCTTTGCCTTCGGTATGGGCCTGGAGCGTATGGCTATGCGCCGCTTCAAGATCGCCGACCTGTTCGCCCGAGGTCGAAAGGAAGAGCCTTATCAGCGGCTCATCGAACTTGGTGAAGATGAAGAGCGCGGCGGCGAAAAGTATCACCGCAAGATAGAGCTTATAGCGCATGGTCTGACCGACGCTCTTGTGGTCGCCCTTGCCGAAATACTGCGCGGAGAAAATGCCTGCGCCCGAGTATCCGCCGAAAAGTGCGAGATTGAAAATGAATATCATGTTGCCGACGATAGCGACGCCCGACATCTGCTCGGTGCCGACCCTGCCGACCATGATGTTGTCGAGAAAGCTGACAAAGTTGGTTATAAAGTTCTGAATTATCAAGGGCAGCGCCATAACGCACACCATTTTATAGAACTGTTTGTCTCCGAAATACTTTTTCATAAAAACCTCTTTAATTTTAATATATCCGATTTAATTCACGAATGGTTAGTATATCACACAACAACAAAAAAGTAAAGAACCGCCAGCTTACAGTTCTTTACTTTTATTAAAATTTTTATTTGTTTTTCCGTCAGTCGAGGATGTAGATTTCGACATTTCTTCTGCCGAAGTTGACACACTCGTTATAGGTTCTCATATACAGGTCGACAACCGTTCTGCTTCCGTTATAAGCGAATCCGCCCGTGTCCGCTGCTATTGCGTATCCGTAGACGAACTTTCCGTCCGACGAAACGATATACATTTTTGTGCCATAGGGGATCTGCTTGGGGTTGACCGCGACATAGCCGGGCTTAACCTTGACGCCTGTCGAACAGGTCGTTCCGCAGTTGTAAGCCGTTGCGCTGCCCGTTATGAGCTTTTTATATTTTGTGGGTCTTCCGTTCTCGTCAAGCGTTACGTTTGACGGGAGCTTGAACTCTGATATGACCTTCTTGCCGTTGACTTTAACGACAGGTCTTGATTTCGTGCCCTTTTTGATGACCTTTTCGACAGCCTCGGACTTGACCTTGGTCTTGACGACTTCGGATATGACAAGCTCGCCGTCGACATATTTGTCCTTATAGGTGACGGTCTTGACGCCGTCCTTTCCCTGCTTGACGACCTTTGTCTGGTCCTTATACATTGAGCTGTCCTTGATGGTCTTAACCTTGTAGGAAAGCTTTTCTGTTTCCTTGCGCGTCTTATAGGTCACGCGTTTTATTCTGATTTTCATGCCCTCTTTGACCTGCTTGCCGGGAGCGACGTTTATCTCGTCGTCCTCGCCGAGCGTTATTCCGGCCTTCTTGAGAGCGTCGGCTACCGTGCCTTCGGAGGCTTTGTAGCTCTTTGTTTTGCCGTCAACGGTGATAGTCACGCCGAAAGCTCTGATGACCTTGATAACCATTGAGTCGGTGACATACATGTCGGCGTCGCAGTTGAGCGAATCGCCTTCGCCGAGAGTTATTCCGGCTATTTCGAGCGCATTTTTAACTGTTCCGGCGGTCTTGACAAAATACTGCTTGCTGCCGTCGACGACAGTTACCTCACTTGCGCGGTACACATAGATGATACCGTTATCCTCACCTTCGTTATAGCTTGTGAGGTCTACGAGGTCGTACTCGCCGATTTCTACGTTCGCCTTGTTGAGGATATCCTCGGGAAGTGACGAGAACGAAACAACCTTAGTGAATTCGTTGTCACAGTAGACGAAAGCCGTTGTTAAGTTGGCAGCAGCCGCAACCGTTGATGCCGTGCAGGTGATAATGACGAGAACGGCGATCATGACTCTGACGAGCTGATAGCGAAGCCTGTCTTTAGCACCCTTCATCTGTTTAATCATCGAATTGCTCCTTTAAGTATCGAACGCCCGAAAATTGAACCCGAAACGGGTCTGATTTTCTGAGATTTTGCACACCGTGCAATGTGCGTCCGACCGTTATTTTCGCAGCGACAATGGGCATTATAGTATTTTTCAACCAAGTTGTCAAATATTTTCTCGGGTAGTTTTTGTACAAAATGACGAACCGCTCTTAATTTTTCTTCATATTTCGCCATTATTCCGCCTAAGTTTGAGCTATCGCTTTAAAGCGCTGAAATAAAATCGTCCAAAATTTTGTACAAAACTTGAAAAAATCGCTTTTTCGGATTTTGACCGATTTTTGTATACATTTTAGCGTATTTGTATACGAAATTCGCCTATTTTTCATTAGATATTATTGCCATATCGGGAAAATGTATACATATTTTCTTCATATTTTTGTCACTGTTTTTCGCCGTAAAACGACAGCTTTTTGCGCTGTGTCGAAGTGGGTTCGTCCGCGGTGAAATTCCTTGATTATTTTGCTGTCATAGTATTATATATGGCGGCAAACATGAGACTGAAACACATGATTTTGCGGTGTGGATTTCGGTCGGTTTTGTCTCAGACTGTCTCACGGTTAGGGAGGGATTTCGGCGGCGCGGTAGCCGCCCGTCAGGGCGCGAGTGCCGCCGAAAGGGCGGCTTGTTTGTGCACCCCGAAGCGTCAGCGGAGCGGGTGCCGGACAAGTCGCCGCGAGTGCAGTGAGCCGCCGCGAGGTATAAAGGTCGGTGAGATCGGATTTTTGACCGTTTTGGTTTAGAAGTAAAGTCGGATCGGGCAAGCCCCAAACACATCAAATTCATAAACAGGAGAACCTCTCACAATCCGCACGCACTCGGCGCGTACCGCAAAACAACTTCCGCAAGCAAAAGGACCGACGGCGAAACCGTCAGTCCTTTGTTGTATATATAATAGTATACTATATTATATGCCGAAGATCAGATTTGTTTCAGCAGAGTCGGGAGCTTCGCTATCGCGCCGGCAAGTCCTTTGAGGATTATGCCTAAGCCCTTGCCCTCGCTTTCGCCGTTGAGTATCATCAGCAGACCTTTCGCCATCTCCTCGGTGAACACGCCGCCGCTCATTGCGACGAAGTCACGGATGGGTATCTGGAGAACCATAGCTTTCATCATGCCCGATGACGAGCCGCCGGCATTGAAGTTCAGGCCCATAACCTTGTCGATGAGAACGTTGATTCTCTTGCCCCACTTTGAGTTGACGGCGTCCTCGAGAGAACAGTTTATGTCAAGAGGTTCGGAAACAGGTCTTGTCGCCATCGGAATCTCTCTGCCGAGAACTGCGGCGAACTGACCGTCGGGAACATTCATGATGTCAGCCTCATAATATACGGGTGCCGTTACCTTGAAGTCGGGGACTTCGGCTTCGACCGTGCTTTCGACATTGACCGAGGTCGTCAGGCGAATATCTCTTGACGAAGCGCCGATGAGGATATCGAAGTCACCGCTTTCAACATGCCAGTCGTGGATATTTGTGTTATAATATGCAAACGCGCGCTTGCTAAGTTCGATAGAAACCGTCTTCTCCTCGCCCGGCTCAAGGAATACCTTTGTGAAGCCCTTAAGCTCTTTCGCGGGGCGGAAAATCGTGCTTTCCTTGTCGGAGACGTAGACCTGGGCGATTTCCGCGCCTGCGACGTCGCCGACATTCTTGATCTTGAAGCTGACTTTGACGGTGTCGGTGTCCTTGATCTTTTTCTTGGAAACTCTCGCTCCGGAATATTCGAACTTCGTATATGAAAGACCGTAGCCGAACGGGAACTGAACGTCCTTGTTCGCAGTGTCGTAGTATCTGTAACCGATATATACGCTTTCTCTGTACTCGACGGTCTTGGTCGAGCCGGGGAAGTTGTTATATGACGGGTTATCGCTGAGTGCATACGGATAGGTTTCGGCGAGCTTGCCCGACGGATTGACTTTACCCGTGAGAATATCGACTATCGCGCTGCCGCCTGCCTGACCGCCGAGATAAGCGTTAAGAAGAGCTTTGACCTTGCCGAGCCACGGCATAGTGACGGGTGAACCGCCGAACAGAACGACCGCGGCGTTTGGATTAACGGCGCATACAGCCTCGATAAGTTCTGTATGAGACTGCGGAAGCTCCATATGGCTTCTGTCGTAGCCCTCTGACTCATAGTCCTCCGTGAGACCGACAAAGAGAAGAACAACATCCGACTTCTCGGCGACAGCAACAGCGTCCGCGATGAGAGCGTAGTTGGGTCTGTCCGATTTCTTGTCATAACCCGGAGCGTAAAGCGGCGCATAGCCTGCCTCTATAAATGAATCGAAAGCGTTGTCAAGCTTTGTCGGGTTGATATTCGACGAACCTGCACCCTGATAACGTGGAGCTCTTGCGAGTTCGCCGATAACGCCGATCTTCTTGCTCTTGTCTATAGGCAGGAAGCTGTCGTCGTTCTTGAGAAGAACCATTGACTCGCCGGCTATCTTTCTTGCGAGAGCGTGGTGAGCTTCCTTATCGTATGTATATTCGCAAAGCGAAGCTTTTGACTTGAGAATGAGGTCGAGCAGTCTGTCAACCGCTGTGTCGAGGTCTTCCTCGGACAGCGCACCCGTGAGTACCGCATTATATAACTTTTCGGAGTTGTATCCGCCCGATGTTGGCATCTCAAGGTCGTTTCCGGCTTTTATTCCGACAACTCTGTCGTTGACTGCGCCCCAGTCGCTGACGACTATTCCCTCGAAGCCCCATTCGTCTCTCAGGACCTCGGTTTGGAGCCAGT
>USMJ01000134.1 GCA_900555805.1 uncultured Oscillospiraceae bacterium
GCGGCTACCGCGCCGCTCCCCTGTTCTTCCCGACCTCCGCCGAGCCTGCACAAATGCGCAGCCCTCGGCTCGATCAATCTTTAAGCCATACAAACAATTAAAAAGCTGAAGCGGCGTGCACTGCTGTGCACGCCGCTTGATTCACTTTATCTATAATTTCATATTCCGTCCGCGAGCCTCTGCATATCCTCGGGAAGCTCAGCGAAACATTCTATCTGTTCGCCCGTTATCGGCTGAACGAAGCGGACACGGGCGCAATGTAAGCTTTGCCTGTCTATCCGTTCGTCCTGCGCGCCGTACATAAAATCGCCTATGAGCGGCGTTCCGAGGTTGGCGAAGTGAACTCTTATCTGATGCGTTCTGCCCGTCTCAAGGCGAATTTTGAGCAATGACGCCGCGTCCGAGCTTTTGACGCTCTCATAATGGGTCACGGCTCTGTCCCCTCTCGGGTCGACGCATCGCAGTGTCTTCATCGGATCGGGTCTGTATATCGGAGCGTCGATTGTGCCTTTTCCGTCATATCTTCCGCTCGGTATGGCGATATACTCCTTCTCGATGTTTCCCGAAAGCCTTGCGGCGCTATGCTGATTTAATGCGCAGACAACAAGCCCCGACGTTCCTTTGTCGAGCCTGCCTATCGCTCTGAACACGGGCGACTTGCCTTCGTTTTTCAGGTGAGCCGCCACGGCGTTGGCAAGTGTGTCGCCCTGATGATTATGCGACTCATGAATAGGCAAAAGCGCCGGCTTATTCACCACGAGCACATCATCATCCTCGTACCTTATATCTAAATCAATATCGCTGACCGCTTTCGCGCTCCCCTGCGTGTAGGGAATGTTCAGTGTGACGGTATCGCCTTTGTGAACGATATCGACAGTTCGGGCGTGTTCGCCGTTTATCCCGATTCCGTTTTCAACCCGTTTGAGCGAACGCATGAGCCTAAGCGACAGCTTTATTTCGCCCCGTAGGAAGTTTTGCAGCCGCTGACCGTCATATTCTTCGGGAACGGTGAAGTCGAGCTTTCGCATCACTCGCTGACCTTTGAGAGCATTCTGTGCTTTTCATCCCAGAGCTTCTGTGAAAGGTCGACGTAGTATTTATGCGGATTTTCGAATCGCTTTACCTCGTCCCAGAGCGTGTCGACCTGTTCGGCGCAATACTGCTTTATCTTGCCGATAGTGTAATGGGGATAAACTCTTTCGCCCTTGACGAACACGGGTTCAAGAAGCTTCTTGGCGTGGAAGTCATAGACGAGCTTGCGCTTCCATGTATAGTCGGGATCGAATATCTCATAGTCCTTGCTGTCGTCGATTTCCTCGCCCTGCATGGTGATAACGTCAGCGAGAGCCTTGCCCGTCACGTTATCATAAAGACGCCAAAGCTCCTTGGCGCAGGGTGTGGTTATCTTGCTGACATTTTCGCTGACCTTGATTCTCGGCACAATTTCGCCGTTTTCTTCGACAGCCGAGATTTTATATACGCCGCCGAAAACAGGAGCCGCCGACGCCGTTATTAGTCTTTCGCCGACGCCGAACGAGTCGATCTGCGCGCCCTGCATGAGCATATCTCTGATTATATATTCGTCAAGCGAGTTTGAGGCGACTATCTTACAGTCGGGAAAGCCTGCCTCGTCGAGCATGACTCTGCACTTCTTTGAAAGGTAGGTTATATCTCCGCTGTCTATTCTGACGCCCTTGGGTCTGAAGCCTTTTTTGACAACAACGTCGTTGAACGCTCTGATTGCGTTCGGGAGACCCGATTTCAGAACGTTATAAGTGTCGATAAGCAGAGTGCAGTCATCGGGATATTCGTTCGCATAAGCACAAAACGCCTCGTACTCATCATCAAAAAGCTGAACCCAGCTGTGAGCCATTGTTCCGAGCGCGGGAACGCCGAAATCTCTGTCGTCGATAACGCAAGCCGTACCTGCGCAGCCGCCTATATATGCCGCTCTCGCGCCGTATATCGCGCCGTCGAAGCCCTGCGCTCTGCGTGAGCCGAACTCCATTATCGGCCTGCCCTCGGCGGCTCTGACGATTCTGTTCGCCTTTGTAGCGATAAGGCTCTGGTGGTTTATCGCCAGAAGCACCATAGTCTCGATTATCTGAGCCTGGATGACGGGGCCTCTGACCTTGACGATCGGCTCTCCCGGGAAGATGGGCGTGCCCTCAGGGATCGCCCAGACGTCGCATTCAAACTTGAAGTTTTTGAGGTACTCGATGAAATCCTCCCTGAAGCCTCTGCGGCGGAAGAAAGCGATATCTTCTTCTGTGAAGCTTAAGTTTTCGAGGTACTCGATGACCTGTTCGAGACCCGCCATGATTGCGAAGCCGCCGCCGTCGGGAACTTTTCTGAAGAACATATCGAAATATGCTATTGTGTCTTTCATGCCGTTGGCGAAATATCCGTTCGCCATGGTGTATTCGTAGAAGTCGACGAGCATCGTCAGGTTTCTTGATTTAAGCGTGTTGCTCATTTAGCTTTCTCCTCTCTTGGACGAAATTTATTCTTCGATGAATTTTCTCATTATTCCGGGGCCGAAGTCGACGAAGTTGCCCGTCGCCTTGGCTGATTCCTCATTGATAGACTCGACGCCCTGTTTCGGATCGTTCTTGTGATAGATCATATAGGGTACCGGGTCGCTTGCGTGCGTCATTGTGACTATCGGGGTCGGGTGGTCGGGAAGTATCATGATTTTATAATCGTCATACTTTTCAAGGCCCTTTAATATTATCGGCAGAACTCTGCTGTCTATGAGCTCGATCGCCTTGACCTTGTTTTCGGGCTCGTTTCTGTGGCCGCATTCGTCGGGAGCCTCAAAGTGGACATAGACAAGATCGCAGCCGCTGTCAAGCTCTTCGACAGCCTTTTCGGCTTTGCCCTCGAAGTTTGTGTCTATATAGCCTGTTGCGCCCTCGACGTCGGGAGCGTTCATTCCCGCGCTTATGGCTATTCCCTTGAGAAGGTCGACGGCTGAAATTATGCTTCCCTTAAGACCGTATAATTTTTCGAAGCTTTCGAGCATGGGCTTTCTGCCCTCGCCCCACAGCCATATCGAGTTACCCGGGCGCTTGCCTTCGGCGATTCTCTTTTTGTTGACGGGGTGATCTTTGAGTACGTCATAGCTCTTTTTCATCATGTCGATAAGCTCTTTGGCGTTCTCCGACTTCGAAAGATATTCGCCGACAACTCTGCCGCTGATATCGTGCGGCGGCGTCATGTTTCCGAGATTCGTCGTTCCGTGTGACCAGACAAGGCAGTGGCGGTAGCTGACGCCGTTATAGTATCTGTATTTCTCATTGCCGAAAGCCGCCTGAACGGCTTCAATCAGCTCTTTGGCTTCCGCGCTTGAAATGTCGCCTGCCGAATAGTCGACCATGGTCTTATCCTCATAGTTTTCCTCATCGGAAAGCGTGACTATGTTACAGCGCAAGGTAACATCGTCGTCCTTGAGCTTGACGCCTATGCTGACGGCTTCAAGCGGCGAACGGCCTGTATAGCATTTCTTGGGGTCGTAGCCTAAAACGCTTAAGTTCGCGACGTCGCTGCCCGGCTTAAGCCCCGGAGCGACCGTTCTGACAAGTCCGACCTCCGACTTTGAGGCGAGCATATCGAAATTCGGCTTCTTCGCAACCATCATCGGCGTTTTTCCGCCGAGGGCAGGAACCGGATAATCCGCCATGCCGTCATATAAAACAACTACGTACTTCATTTTTATCAAATCCTTTCATCCCCCGGCTTTCGCCGGGTCGGTAATGGCAATTTATATCGAGCGTATTATCTCGTCTATTCTGTGAGCGACATCTTCAAATTCGCGCTCGGAGTAGCCCTTAGTAGTCATTGCTGGCGTACCTATTCTTATTCCGCTGGTCTGAACGGGACTTCTTTTTTCGTTCGGAACGCAGTTTTTGTTCACGATTATGTTGCGCTTTTCGAGCGCCTCCTGAACCTGTTTCCCCGAAATTTCGGGGTGGGTCTTCGAAAAATCTATCAGGAACATATGGTTGTCGGTTCCGCCCGAGACGACCTCGTAGCCCATTTTGACGAACTCGCGGCTCATCGCGGCGGCGTTTTTGACAACCTTATGGATGTATTCTTTGTATTCGTCGGTCAGGCATTCCTCGGCCGTGACCGCTTTGGCGGCGACGATGTGTTGGAGCGCTCCGCCCTGACAGCACGGAAAAACGGCGCTGTCGACCTTTTTGGCGAGTTCGGGTCGGCAGAAGATAAGTCCGCCCCTCGTTCCCCTGAGGGTCTTGTGGGTCGTTGTGGTGACGATGTCGGCGTATCCGAACGGCGACGGGTGATCCCCTGCCGCGACGAGACCCGCGATGTGGGACATGTCGACCATGAAATAAGGCTTTTTCGCCCCTGCGTTACCGTCTATCAGCTTTCTGATTTTCTTAAAGTCGATTATTCTTGAGTACGCGCTGGCGCCTGCTAAAACCAAGTCGGGTTCATATTCGGCGACCTTTTCCCCGATGTCGTCGTAGTCTATGAAGCCGTCGGCGTCAACATTGTAGAAGAATGTGTTGAACAGCTTTCCGCTGAAATTCACGGGCGAGCCGTGGGTGAGGTGTCCGCCGGCGTCGAGGGAC